>JBOHWI010000562.1:0-2659 GCA_050736675.1 Binatus sp. (SeqCode) | reverse complement strand
CTCATATCCGACTCACGATGGAACTCGGCGGCTGCGCTGCGGGTTGTTTCGCGTGGCATCCATGGTTGAATTCGAAACGTGAACCACTGCCGTCCAATTCCCAGCTATCGCGCCGCCGTCGAGATGTCAACGCGAGCAATTCTTGCGTCAATCGCGATCCTTTGCTTGCTGACTGGGCGGGCTAGCGCGGCGGACTCGGCGAATGCCCTGCCGGCCGGGGCGCTCAAGTCGTCGCCGAGCATGTATCTTCGCGAGGCGTCGTCGAGCGCGATTCGATGGCAGCCGTGGAGCCCGAATACGCTCGCGGTGGCGCGGTCGCTGAATCGTCCGCTCCTGATCGACATCGGTGCGGTGTGGTGCCACTGGTGTCACGTGATGGACGAGACTACGTACGCCGACCCGGAAGTCGCGGCTAAGCTGAACAGCGACTTCGTGCCGGTGAAGGTCGATACCGACGAGCGTCCCGACCTCGACGACTACTATCAGAATGCGGCGGCTCAACTGACTGGCGCGGGCGGCTGGCCGCTGACGTGCTTCACCATGCCCGATGGCGCGTTGTTCTTTGCGGCCGGATATCTGCCGCCGCGGCCGGGCAGCGGACCAGGCGGCAGCGGCGGACAGACCTCGTCGATGATTCCGCTGCTGATCCGAATCTCACAGGTGTACGCGGCGGATCGCGCGGGGCTCGAGCACGAGGCGGAGGCGACCGCAGCGAAGCTCAAATCAACGCTGGGCGAAAACGCACCGGCGCGCGGGAGCCTGGAAAGCCTGCGCGCGCAAATACTTGCGGGACTGGCGTCGTCGTACGATCGAGAGTCTGGCGGCTTCGCCTTGGGGCCGGGGCCGCGATTCTACGATTTCCCAGCGCTCGAACTCGCGCTCGCGCATGGCTTTTACGGTCATCCGGATTACACCGCGATGGCGCTCGACACGTTGAAAAAAATCGCTGCCGGCGGTGTGTTCGATCAACTCGGCGGCGGTTTTCATCGCTACTCGACCGACGCGCAGTGGCGCGTGCCACATTTCGAGAAGCTCGGCTACGACAATGCGATGGCCTTGCAAGCGTACAGCGACGCGTATGCGGCCAGCGGCGATCCTGATTTTGCGCGGGTCGCGAAGTCTATCGTCGACTACGTGAATCGCGAGCTGGTCGATTCGAGGACGCATGCGTTTTACTCGCATCAAGACGCCGATTCGTTCAAAGGCGATGATGGCAGCTACTACACCTGGACGGTTGCAGAGGTGAAGCACGCGCTGCCTGCGGATGAGGCGCACGCCGCGATTCTGTTTTATGGAATGGAAGACGCGCCCGCGCGGGCGCCCGACGGACGAATCGTGCTGCGGCGCGCGATGGTCCCCGAGCAGGTAGCGGCCAAGCTGAAGATACCGGTGGCGCAAGCGCGCGAGAAGATCGCGAAGGCGTCGCAGGCGATGCTCGCGGCGCGCGCGCGTCGCAAGACGCCGCAGGTCGATCGGGCCGTGATGACCGATCGGAACGCGTTGATGGCGAATGCATATTTGACGGCGGCGGCAGCGCTTGGCGATCCCGGTCTTCTACGCCAGGCGCTCGAGGATCTGGACTTCATACTCCTGCACATGCGCGCGCCTGATGGGAGTTTCTTCCATGTCTGGTCGGATGGACGCGCGCAGGTGGCGGGGCTCGTGGCCGATCAGGTTTACCTGCTCGACGCGACCGTCGACGCGTACCAGTTCTCGGGCGACGAGAAATATCTGGCGCAGGCACGCGGCCTTGAGGCGATTATTCTGAAGAAATTCCGCGGCGCCGGCTCGAACTTGCTGGTGAATCGCGAAACGGAAGATGCCGGCACGGTGATTGGTCAGGCTGCCGCGAGCCGACAGGTGTTTTTCGACGCGCCGACGCCGTCGGTGCAGGCGACGATGGCGATTGCGGCGTCGAAGCTCGCAGCGCTCACCGGCGATGACAGTTATTCAGAGGCCGCGAGTCAACTACTGGCGAGTGCGCCGGCGATGGCGGGATCGATGCTCAGCAACTCGGTCGCGACGGTTGGGCTGGCGCTGGAATATCGCGCAAACGGCGAGGCGACGGTTGCAATAGCCGGTCCGCGGAGCAATGCGCGCGCAGCAGCTTTATGGAAGACCGGGTTGGCGAGTTATCGCCCTGGAAAAGTCGTGATGCGGATAGAATCAGATCGCAGCGCGGCAGCATTGCCGACTGCGGCGCGCGCGATGCTCGAATCCAGCGCTGCGAAAGGACTTCCGCTCGCGTTCGTATGCGCGGGAACGGCGTGCGCGACACCGGTCGGGACGCCGGCCAAACTCGCGGAGGTCATCAGGAAATTCGGCTTGAAGGACAACGACGAAACGACCCTGGCCAACCACGGACCCGCTCTCGCACGACCGCCTATGTAAAGATCAATCAAGCGTCTTGTGAAACCTGAGTGTTGCCAGCGTGAGCGTGCCCGCTCCGAGCAAGGCCATCGCAACCATCTGCGGCCATAGCGCTTCCAGTCCGATGCCTTTGATGAAAGTTCCGCGCAATACGATGAGAAAGAAGCGCAGCGGATCGAGATTGGTAAACCATTGCAGGGCAGTCGGCATGCTGGTGATCGGGTAGCCGAACCCGGACAACATGATCGCCGGCGAGATGTAAAAGAAGGAGATGGCAAAAGCCTGCTGT
>JBOHWI010000561.1:0-2817 GCA_050736675.1 Binatus sp. (SeqCode) | reverse complement strand
CGCAGATCGAGATAGCGGTACTTGAGGCGGATTTCCTCGGCGGTCGCCTCGCCGTCGGCAATCTGGAACGGCATTGGCGCCGACGCGCTCAGCGTCTCAAAGGCGTTGACCTGAATTTCGATTTCGCCGGTCGGCAGCTCGGCGTTGACCGTGCCCTCGGCGCGGCGCACGACCTTGCCTTTGGCCGCGACATAAAATTCGGAGCGCGTCTCGCCGGCGGCCTCGTGCGCGGCGGCGTTGTGCGCGGGATTCAACACAAGCTGCACGATTCCGTCGCGGTCGCGCAGATCGATAAAGATAAGACCGCCGTGATCGCGCCGGGTCTGTACCCATCCCCACAGAGCAACCTCGCGGCCCACGTCGCTCGCGCGAATCGCGCCGCAGTAATCGGTACGCTGCCACGGCGGCAGCGGAGAATATTGCTCAGTTTTCGGCATTACCCATCACAATTCATTGTGGTCAGTCCGTCGAAGAATACCCGTGGCCGAAAGCGCAGGAAACCGTCACCGTCCGCGCGCGTCCACGAGCGCGCGGGCTGCTTCCGCCACCGCGACTTCACGCTGCGTGCTCTGCTTCAGGTCGCGCAACTGCACGACGCCGCGCGCGAGTTCATCTTCGCCGATGATCACCGCAAAGCTCGCACCAATCTTAGATGCGCGCGCCAGCAATGCCTTCATCTTTTTTTCAGGAGAAAACATCTCGACATTTAAATTTGCCGCACGTAAGTCGCGCGCCACGACGACCGCCTGACGCGCAGCCGCCGGCCCCATCGCTATTATTGCCGCATCGGGCGCGGAGGCCGACATCGTTCCGGCTGCTTCCAGAGCCAGCGCCATCCTGTCGACACCGATCGCGAAACCGATTCCCGCAACTGCCGCGCCGCCCATCGTCTCGACCAGCCCGTCGTATCGACCTCCCGCCACGACCGTGCTCTGCGCGCCGAGACCACCGGCCATCACCTCGAACGCCGTGCGCGAGTAGTAGTCCAGGCCCCTCACCATCCGCGGATTGACGACGAACTCGACGCCGGAGGCCGCGAGCAGTTCCTTGACGGTCTCGAAGTGCGCGCGGCATTCGTCGCACAGGAAGTCGAGGCTGTTGGGCGCTGACTCTGTCACCTTCGCGTCTTTTTTGCAGTCCAGCAGGCGCAGCGGGTTGCGCTCGATACGATTGTGACAGTCCTCGTCGAGTTCGTCCCAATGCGCGCGACCCCATTGGACCAACGCTTCGCGAAACGCCGGACGGCATTTCTGGTCGCCGATCGAGTTGATCTCCATCGAAAACGGAACTTTGAGATCGCGGCAAAGCTCGTCGATCATTATCAGCAGCTCGGCATCGCAGGCCGCGTCGGGCCGGCCGAAAATCTCGACGCCGAACTGATAGAACTGGCGATAGCGTCCCTTCTGCGGACGTTCGCGACGGAACATCGGACCCGCATAGAAGAGCCGTTGCTCAGGGTCCGTGCGATCGAGCCCGGCCTCGATGTATGCGCGCACGACACCGGGCGTGCCTTCAGGCCTTAGCGCAACGACGGTTTCGCCCTCGTTGCGATCGGTGAACGTGTACATCTGCTTTTCCACAATATCCGAGGTTTCCCCAGTCGAGCGCAGGTAGAGTTGCGCTGCCTCGAGCACAGGAATTCGAATCTCTTTGATCGAATATCGCTCGAACAGCGCGCGAGCGCGTTCCTCGACGAAGCTCATCGCACGCGCGTCCGCGCCGATTAGATCGCGAAATCCTCTGAGCCGCGTTAATTCCAAGGAACCTGACCCCTAACCCTTTCCCGTGTTGGAACGGGAACCGGTTGCCGAAGCGCCGCGCATCAGCTCGCGCAGTTTGCGGAAGCCGATCATCTCGACGCCTGCGTCGGCGATCAACTTTCGCGTCTTGTCCGACGTGAAATAGCGGAAGTCGGCTTCGCGCTGGAAAGCGTCGCGCGCACAGCTCTTCAACTCGTCGCGCGCGAGCGCGGGATGACACAAAATCTCGGTCACGCCGGGCTTCAGCGTGCGAATGAGATTCGTCCAGTACAACTCGGTCTCGGCAACTGCGGGCGGCCCATTGAACACCAGATGATCGGGCGTGACGACTCCCGACGCGTCGAGCTGCTCGAGTATCGCGCCCATGCCTTCGCTGCCCATCCTTCGCCGCGACGCCAGCCTGATCGGCACGCGATACTCGGCGGCGAGTCGCGCGTAAATCTCGTGGTAGTCGGCGCGCAGTTGCAGCGTGCCCATGTGCGAATCGAGATGGGTCACGTCGACGCCCGCCGCCAGCGCCTTTTCGATTTGCGCGCGCAATTCGGCCTCCGCCTCGGCGAGGCGCGCATGCTCCCATACCTGCGCGACTGTCTGCCACAGGTACCCGCGCTCGTCGACTAGCGACGGCACCGAATGCCGGGCAGACACAGGTCCCCATTTGTAGGTGTCCCACTCGGCGGTGAGCGTGAGATGCACGCCCAAGTCGGCTGCAGGATTTTTGCGCGCGAAGCCGGCGGCCTCCTCGAACCACGGACAGGTCACGAGGATCGTTGACGAGGTGAAAACCCCCTCTTGCAATCCCGTGACGACGCCTTCGTTCTGGTCGTGGCACATCCCGAAGTCGTCGGCATTGAGGATGAGCAAGCGCGCATCCGCCGAGTAGCCGAGCCGTTCAGCCGTCGATTTTGTTTCGCTCGCCATTTTCATCGTTCCAGTTCGGTCAAATTTATCGGCCCGATCGGGAAAGAAAAAGGGCCGCCTGTTTGGGCGGCCCTCTCTCGAAGTGCCGATTAGGCGTTTTTTCGTTCTTCCTGAATTATACCGTCAGGATATGAAT
>JBOHWI010000560.1:0-1757 GCA_050736675.1 Binatus sp. (SeqCode) | reverse complement strand
ATAGCGGGATTCGCCCGGCGCCCGGCTATCCGGCCCAGCCCGATCATACCGAGAAGGCGACCCTGTTCAGGCTGCTCGAAGCGGAACGGCGGATCGGCGTTTCCTTGACCGAGAGTTACGCCATGTGGCCGGGCTCGTCGGTTTCCGGTCTCTATCTCGCGCATCCCGAGTCGCATTATTTTGGGGTCGCCAAGATCGAACGCGATCAGGCCGAGGATTATGCGCGGCGCAAGGGCATGAACTTGGCGGAAGCGGAGCGCTGGCTCGCGCCGGTGCTGAACTACGACCCGGCTTCGCTGGTGGGGGTCGCGGCGGCGGAGTGAACCGCAGTTGGCTGCGTCGGCGCGCAAGCGGACGGCGAAGGAAACCAAAGCTGGATTTTGAGGCCAGGTGCGGTGTCGACCATTTCAATACGAGCCCCATGAAGACCTGCGACGGCGGCGACGAGACTGAGGCCGAGCCCGCTTCCGGGAGTGTGGCGACTTCGTTCAAGCCGGTAGAAGCGCTTGAAGACGTGTTGATATTCCTCGACGGGAATTCCCGGCCCGTCATCGGCGACCGAAATGACGGCACCACCGCCGGTCTCCTTGACCTCTACGGTCACTTGACCCGCGTCACGGCCATGTTTGATGGCGTTATCGACGAGGTTTGCCACCGCGTCGAACAGGAGGTCTCGGTCGCCCCTGGCGGGCACGCATGGATCCCCGACAGCCTTGAGCTGCCCACCCTTGTCTTCCGCCGCGGCATCGAATAGCTCCACGACCTCGCTCGCGATTTCAGCTAAGTTTACGGGACGAAACTCGGCTGTTCGTTCGTGCGCCTCTATTTGAGCTATCCGCGTGAGGGAGGAGAACATGCGAAGGACACCATCGAGGTCCGCCATGGTGTCGCCGATCAGCGATTGGTCGTAATCGCCGTCGCGTTGCTTATTGTAAGCCTTCTCCAGGCGTCCGCGCACGCGGGCCAGAGGTGTCCGTAAATCGTGCGCCACATTATCGGTGACTTGCTTCACCTCCCCCATCAACGCTTCGATGCGGTCGAGCATCGAATTGAGGTTCGCGGCGAGCTCGTCCCATTCGTCGCGTGTCCCGCGCAGGGGTATCCGCTGGTCGAGGCCGCTTTGCATGATGGCGCGGCTGGTCACGTTGATGGCTTCGATGCGCCCCACCGTGCGCCGCGTGACGGACACGCTGGCCACCCCGGCAAGCAAGAATATCAACGCGATGCATAGGGCCAGGGCTGCTATGATCCTTTGAACGAACTCGTCGAGGTCGTCGATGTCTTTTCCCACCAGCAAATGGCTACCGTCCGGGAGGGTCTCGAACGTCGCCCGCAGCAATGGTCGACCCTCCCGCGCATTGAAGTTGCCCCATCCGCTAGAGCCTTTCATGGCCGATGGCCAGTCCGCGAGGTTGCCTTCGAGCGGAGTGAACGAAGGACCGGCGAGCAGGTAAACGCTGCCTTCGAAGCGTCGGTCGGCGAGGCGTTGCGCGATCGCGGAGATCAGTCCGCTGCGTCCCCCGCTGGCGTACGCTTCTTGCAGGATCGCGAGATCCGCGGTGATCGCATGATCCGATCGGCGGCGCACGTAGGAAGCGGTTGACCAATAGACATAGCCCAACAACGCAAAGACCAGGGCGCCGAAAATCGCGATTGAGATCAGCGCCAGCCTGAACGTGGTGGACCGTAGGGTCTTAGCCAGGAGCACGGACAGAAAACCCGACGCCGCGGACGGTATGGATGAGCGGATAGGCTTG
>JBOHWI010000559.1:0-3144 GCA_050736675.1 Binatus sp. (SeqCode) | reverse complement strand
GAATTATCTCGGTGCTCCTCGCGTGACGTGTCCCGGCAGCATAGTTGATGTTGAAATCGACGACGGTTGCGAGTTCGAGCGGGGCACCGACCTCCGCGCGCGTGACGGCGCCGAACTGGTGCCAGCGCGAGCCGTCGGCGTTTTCATTTGCGTCGCAATGCGTGCAGACATCCTCGAAATTCGTTGGCGACCACAGCCAGTAGAATTGCCCCATTGCGGCCGCTCCCGCCGGATCCTGCGGGCCGATTCCACGCACGCCCCACGAACGATCGCGCGAACCCCACACTCGCGACGGCTCGGCATCGTACGTCTTCCCGGCAACGGTCAGGCTGCCGCTGTAACCGCCGTGCTGCGTGAACCGCGTCAGGTCCATGATGAGTCGCGGGCCCGCGCGCCGCGAAAAACGCGGCTCCTCGATCGCGTCGGCGCGCGCTCCGAACGTCAGGTCGGCCTTCACTGCTTCATGCTCGACGCGCAGACGCATCGTGCGCATCGGACGCACTATCTCGATTGAAATCGGTCCGACTCGAGTGTCCATTCGCTCTGCTCCGAGCACTCGCGACGCACGTACGCAATGCTGCACGCCGCCGGCGATGACGCTGAATGCGCAATCGATAATTCCGACGTTCGGATAAATTCCCATCGCGACTGCGAAGTACGGTTCTCCTTCGCGAAAATAGCCATTGAAGAAATATCGATCGTAAAAATTCCGGTCACTGGTGAAAACCTGCTGCACCGGCTCCGGCGTCTGATGAATCGGATAGTCGTCGCCCCGCGTGATCATCGTTGTCTCCTGGCGGAATCAATTGAATTGCTTGAACGATCCGCCAACTCGAACTTCTCAATCCGGCTTCAAGCTGTCAAATTCCGGTCATCGCCAGTTAATCGCGGGACGTTGAACGCGGAGCGTTGACAAGAGTCGGCGGCGCGCGCATAATCGCGAAGGAGTGATTCGTAGTTTCCGCGGACGCGATGTCGAGGCAATCTTCAACGGCGAACCGGTTCCGCGTCTCGCCCACATCGCGCGGGGCGCGCGGCGCCGCCTGAGGTTTCTTCACAACGCGCGCTCGCTGGTTGATCTTGCGGCCCTCCCCGGAAATCGCCTCGAGGCTCTGAAAGGCGATCGCGTCGGGCAGCACAGCATCCGGATCAACGACCGGTATCGCCTGTGCTTCAAATGGGACCGAGGCGACACGGTTGACGTCGAGATTGTTGATTATCACTGAGCAAGGAGAACCCTCCATTTCGAAGAAGAGCAAAGCAAAGTTGCCGCCCGTTCATCCGGGCGAAGTGCTGCGCGAGGACTATCTTAAGGCCATCGGCATGAGCGCGCACGCGCTCGCGCAGGCGCTAAGGATTCCGAGCACCCGCCTCTATGAGATTCTCGCCGGCCGGCGCAGCATCACACCCGAGACCGCGCTACGTTTGGCGCGTCATCTCGGCACCTCAGCCGAGGTCTGGCTTGGCCTGCAAGCCGACTACGATCTCGAAATCGCGCGCGCGGCGGTCGGCACCCGCGTCGAGCGCGAAGTCGAACGCCGGCGCACGGCCCCCTGAGAGCTGCCTTGCGTGATCATCGCTGTCTCCTGGCCCGAATCGATCAGGTCGAGAACAGTTTGCCGAGGTCGGCCGCCTCGAGCCGGATACCGACGTAAAACGGCCCGAACTTCGCGTACGACGCGCTCGCTTCATCGAAGCGCATCTCGTAAACGAGTTTCTTGAACACGATCGGATCGTCGGCGAATAGATCGACCCCCCATTCCCAGTCGTCGAAGCCGATCGAGCCCGAAATAATCTGCGTCACCTCGCCGGCGAAGCGCCGCCCGACCATGCCGTGGTCATGCATGAGACGCTGGCGATCCTCGAACGGCAGCCGATACCAGTTGTCGGCGCCGTCACGCTTCTTGTCCATCGGATAGAAGCACAAGTATGGCCGCGCGGGGATTTTCGGAAACAGGCGGGGCGAAATCTTCTCCCGCTGTCGCGTAGTCTCGGCTTCAATTTCAGATTTCCACTGCGGCGAGCCTGGTGCGACGCTGTTCTCGACGAGCTTGCGATAGAGCGCGACCGTCGCTTCGTAAAGGCCGATTTCGATCACCGACAAATAGGACGTGGTCGGTTCGAGATAGTCGCTGAGCGCAAGCCCGGCAACGGCAAGTTCAGCATGGCCAAGTTCCTCGAAGCTGCGGCGGAAGTGGACGATCATCAGATCGCCCTTGTGGCCGAGCGCGGAGAACAGCGCGGTTTCTCCGTCTTCGCGCCGCGACATCTCGCCGAACAGCTTCGACGCCTCGTTGAGCGCCGCGCCGCGTTTCGCGGACTCGAGCGTGCGCAATTCGCGCCGACGCACGCGGAACATCTGATGGAGAATGCTATAGCCTTCAAGCGTGAGCGGTGCAGCGGGAAAATCGCCGGGAATCTTCGTGCGGTCCTTGGCGCGATTTTGTTCGGTGCGGTCGCTGCTCATGGCGGCAATTCTAGACGCTACGCGGTCCGTTGTCTTGCGCTGCGCGAACGCGAGCACGAAGTTACGAGAGCTGCCGCGATCGCGGGATTCGAGGCCCAATGTGCGTGAACGTATGATGCGAGAATATTCCCGATTCGATAACCCTCGACGAACGCCCCGCCCCATCTAGGCGCCACGTTGTAGATGCGATCGATTCGATCGCTGCTATTGGCGCCCTTGAGCGTCGAGTAGCGAAACTGGTGACCGCGAAAGCGCGTCTGTGCTGGGCCGAGAATCGAGTCAGCGCGTGTCTCGACCTCGACATAGCCGAGTGCTTGAAGCCTGTCGGACATCACGGCGACGCCGGGGATGATCGCGGTCAGCGGCCACGTCACCCCGTCAAGCGTGCGGATGGCTTCCGCCAGATACATCAGGCCGCCGCATTCGGCGTAGATGACGCCGCTGCGAGTCGCGAACTCACCGATCGCCGCGAGCATCGCGCCGTTCGAAGACAGTTCGCGCGCAAATACCTCTGGATATCCGCCGCCGAAGTAGAGTCCATCGACTTCGGGCAGCTCGCGCTCGCGGAGCGGCGAGAAGTTCACGATTTCGGTGCCCAGCGAGCGCAGCCGATTCAGATTGTCTTCATAGTAAAAGTGAAACGCCTCGTCGTAAGCAACGCCGATTCGACAGCGCGG
>JBOHWI010000558.1:0-15371 GCA_050736675.1 Binatus sp. (SeqCode) | reverse complement strand
CGACTCCTTGCTCCATCAGAGCGGTCTCGCCGAGCGCGAGCTGCTCACCTCCGACAACCGTCGCGAACTCACCAACTACGAACACATTTTCGAAATACTCATTCAGGACGCTTCTCGCCACGGCGTTACGCTGTTGGAGATTATCGACTTGCTGGACGCGTATATTTCCGAACGGGCGACACCGCCGGGCGACGATCCCAACGTGCAGCGTGTGGAGGGAGATCCATGCGCCGTCAAGATCATGACGATCCACAAGAGCAAGGGTCTCGAAGCCGACGTTGTGGCGCTGTACGGCGGATTTTACGCGAACAACCCGCGTGAGTACGTCCGTGTGTTTCATCTCGGGGACGAGCGCCGTCTCGCGATTGGCAAGAACGCCCAGGACCTGCAGTCCGAACAAATCAAAAAGGAGCGGTCGGAGGAAGAACAGCGCCTCCTTTACGTCGCCCTTACCCGCGCGCGCGCCAAGCTGCTGCTTCCCTATATTCCGACCGGCGCTCTCAGGATGGACATCACCGGATGCTATAGTCAGTTGAACAAGCGCTTGCGGACTTTGGAGACCACGCATGCGCTCGGCCAACTCTTCAACGTCGAGACCGCAATTGCTCCGCCGCGATCCGAACCGCCGAAGAAAGAGAAAGACCCCGACCAGAACGAACTTTGCGACTGGCTCGCAACAACGTCCCAACGCGCGATCTCCAGCGGTGAATTCGCCGATCTGGCCATCCGTCATCGCGGGTTGATCATCGAGTCTTACACCTCGCTGCAAGCGGCGGACCCGGATGAATTCAAGACCAGCGTCGATGCGATCGAGGCGCCTGCCGACAGCGTAGACTTACCCGGCGGGCGCCAAGTCGGCATTTACCTGCATGAGGCGATCGAGAAGCTCGATTTCAAATCTCTTGGTGATGCGCCGGATCTGCAATCCTGGATGGCGCTCGACGATGTGCGCCAGTTGTTCGCGAAAGCTATGCGCCGCCATGGCGTCGATGATCCGCGATGGCTGGACCGCGGGCGCGAAATTGTTTTCAACACTCTCACCTCGCGGGTCGTACTCGGCGGAACAGAATTGAATGGCGGGTTGTTCCGGCTCCCCGGCGTTCGCGAAATGGAGTTCGCGTATCCGATTCCCGAAAGACATCACACTCTGCTGGGTGCCGGCCCCGACGGCGCATGGAAGGTTGAGCGCGGCTATATCAAGGGATATATCGACCTGGTATTTCAGCGCGCCAACCTGATGTACTTCGCCGATTGGAAGGGCGACCTGCTGCCATCGTATGAGCAGGCTGCGGTAGCTCGGCATGTCGACCGCCACTATCGGTTGCAGGCGCGAATCTACTCCGTCGGAGTAGTGCGGCTGCTCGCGATTCACAACGAGCGCGATTACGACGCGAGGTTCGGCGGCCTCCTCTATGTATTTCTTCGTGGCGTCTCGCACCCCGGTGACGGCAAGGTTGGCTTTTACTTCGCGCGGCCGACGTGGAGCGAAATAGTCACTTATGAATCCGAGCTAATGAATGGCGAGCCCGACTCCGAGTTGCGTGCATGAGCGATAGATACTCACTTCTCGGAATGGATACCGCATGGCGGCGCTTCGACTCCGCTCGCGGCGGCGGCCGTTCTGCCTTCGACACTCGTCTGCGAGCGCTCGGAGTCTCGGTGGCCGCGCTCAACCTTGCTCCTGAAACGGTCCACCTGGCAGCGGAGCTTGCGGCGCTTGATTCCGCTCTAGAAGCCAATGATCGAATAGCACTCATCGTGCTCATCCTAATCTCACTGGTCGCCCTCCAGGAGGGAAGCACGCGCTTTCCGGTCACCGGACCTATCTCCGAGGCGCCGATGCGTCGCGTGCTCAGTGCGCTCTGTGCCAACGGCTTTGGTGACGATGCGGTCGATGCGGTAGCCACTTCGATCGACGCCCTGCTGCGATCCAACCGCGCTTTAGCGGTGGTGGGTCGACGAGAGGACGAGTACAAACCCTTGCTATATATCGCGCCGTATATAGTTCATCACAGTATCTATCATTGCGAGCGTGAACTGGCTAATCGACTCGCCGCGCTATTGACTAGCTATTCGCATGAGCAGCCGGACGTCGAGAAACTTGCTCGCGCTCTTCAGAGTGTGATTGCTCGTCCGGTGATTGTGCAGGGTAAGCGGATCTTGATGTCGGACGAACAGTGCAAGGTGGTTGCCGCCTCGGCGCGCGCGGGATTGACTGTCGTTTCAGGCGGTCCGGGTACCGGCAAGACGTCGATCGTCGTCGCGATCATGCGCCTAATGGTGCGCCTGGGCGTCGATCCTTCGCAGATTGCTCTGGCAGCCCCGACGGGGAAGGCCGCGTATCGGATGGGCGAGTGCATCAACGAGTCGCTGAGGGGAATCGAGGAGCGCGACACCGTCGACCAGGCCCTGCTCGATGCGCATCTCGAACCCGCGACGATTCATCGCTTGCTCGGATACTCGCCGGATTCCGGTCGCTTCCGCCATCATCGCAACAACCCGCTCTCCGCAAAAGTGGCGATTGTGGATGAAGGATCGATGCTCGATGTCACGTTGATGGAACGGCTGACGAACGCGATTCAGCCGGGAGCGCGTCTGATTTTGCTCGGCGATGCGAACCAGTTGCCGTCAGTCGCCGCTGGTTCCGTTTTTCGGGATCTCGTTCCACCTGCCGGGAGCGATAAAGGTCCGCAGGCCGCAGCATCTATGCGGCTCGAAGTGAATCATCGGATGAAAACCGGCAGCGCCGCAGGCCGATCTATTTTGCTCGCGGCCAGGTCGATTAACGACGGCGACACCACGCTTCTGAATTCAGTTGACGGTTCGAATGATCCGATTGTGGCACGGCGCTCGTCGCCGGAAGAACTGGCGTTTGCCGGCGTCGAATTTCTTGCAACAGCCGCGCGCGAGCTCGGTTCGTTTCTGGATCGCTGGTACGCCGAACAAGTACGCGGCGGGTCGGAAGTCGCAAAATTGATCGCGCATCAATACGTTGAACGCGACGGTCGCTTCGATGACGCCGACTGCGAGCGATTGCGCCGCTTGTTCGCGCACGCCGGCAAATCACGCATCTTGTGCGTGACGCGCGTTTTTGAAACCGGCGCCGAGCGAATAAACGCGCGGCTTCATTCGCGCGCCGTCGAATCCGCGGGCGTCATGGCGGAGCGCGCAGCGGTCGCGGTCGGCGAGCCCCTAATCGTACTGCGCAACGACTACGAACGCGGACTCTTCAACGGCGACAACGGAATCAGACTGTGGGTGCGGCGTGGCGACGGCTCGCAAATCCCGATGGCGGTATTTCCGCGTGGCGCCAACTTCGTCGCGTTCCGATTCGAGGTCCTGCGCGAGTTTGTCGAGCTCGGCTACGCGATGACCGTGCACAAGGCGCAGGGCTCCGAGTTCGATTCGATCGCGATCGTTCTGCCCGAGAAACCTGTCGCGGTTTTAACCCGGGAGCTCATCTACACCGCCGTCAGTCGCAGCAGGACTTCGGTCGTAATCGTCGGTGACGAATCGACGCTCAACCACGCAATCGCCACTCGGGTCGAGCGATTCTCGGGACTCGGCGAGCTGCTCAAACTCGCGCTCTCTTGCTAGCTCATTTCTTCGGGGTGTTCGAGAGCAGGAATTCGCGCGCGCGCTTGACGGTCGCCCCAATCACGTCGGGCGTCTTCCAGTTTTCAACCAGTTCGGAGTTCGGTGCGAGCGCTGCAATCTCCTTCGAGGTTTCCGTCGGATGATAGTCGTCGTTGCCGCATAGAATTTGCATCGGGGTTTTGCACGCGCGCACGAAGTCCCGCGAAACGTTGAACACGAAATCGCCGCCGTACATCCGGTCGCGGAATTGCCGCAAGGCTGAGTCCTCGAGCTTTGGACGGTCCAGCTTCAGCGCGTCCGCCCAGGTGTCGAACATCCTGAAGAACATCTCGCGATTGCGCGGGCTGAGCCCGATTGGATTTTGCAGAATCGCGGCGCTCACCCGCTGCGGCGCGGCTTTGATAAGTCCGAGGCAGTATGACGATCCGATGCATCCGCCCATCAGGTGGCACTGCTTAATCGCGAGATGATCGAGCAGCGCGATATGATCGCCCGTGTAAATGTCCCACCCGTCGCCAGCGCCGATCGGCCCGGTAGATTTGCCGGCGTTGCGCTGGTCCATAGCGATTACTCGGAAGTTGGCGGCGAACTCCCTGGTCGGATCGAACGGACTGTTCGCCCAGAACTCGATACTCGAGCGCATCCCGCCGGGCGCAAATAGCAGAATCGGATAACCGGCGCCGTACTCCTCGAAGTATATCGACACGTCGCCGCGCTTGAACGTTGGCATCTTCAGAGTCCTCGCATACAGTTTCCCGACTTTGGCCGCGATTGCGGCACCGTAGTTTCGTGATCTACCAATATGTTGAGGCGTGAGCTAGTTGGGAGGAGCTACCATGCTTCGAAGCGAGAACCGGATACTCACTACTCACACGGGCAGCCTGCCGCGCCGGGAAGCTCTGACCGCGATGCTGGTGAAGAGTAGTCGCGGTGAAGACCTGGATCGAGCCGCGATGCTGCACGAGATTGACGAATCCACTCGTCACGTGGTGCAGAAGCAGCTCGAAGCGGGAATCGACGTCGGCAACAACAGCGAGCAATCGCGCGAGAGCTTCTTCACCTACGTGCGCGATCGAATGACCGGCTTTGGCGGACGAAGCGAACGGGCCATCATGCGCGATATCGTCCGCTACCCGAGCTTCCTCAAGCTGAGAGCGCCGATGTTCCAGCGCTGATGGTCGATCTGCTGCACGCGCCGAAGGCGATTGGCGCGATCGAGTATCGTGGCGCCGCCGCAGTCGATCTCGAATGCGACGACACTCTGCGTATTCTCGACGATCAGCTCGACAGGTTTGTCGAGCCTTTCATGACCGCGCCGTCGCCCGGTATAATCGCGTCGGCAATGCTCAATGAGTATTATGAGAACTATGAGAAGTATGTAATCGCGGTCGCCAAAGCACTACATACTGAGTATGAACACATAGTATCGAAAGGATTCGTGCTGCAGGTCGATTGTCCGGACCTCGCGATGGAACGGCACACGTCGTACGCAGATCGCCCGCTCACCGATTTCCTCGAGTACGTCGAGCTGAACATTGACGCGATGAATCGCGCGCTGCACGGGATCGCTCCCGATCGCGTGCGGATGCACGTATGCTGGGGCAACTACGAAGCGCCGCACGATCTCGACGTCCCGCTCGCGCAGATTCTGCCAATCCTGTATCAGGCCAACGTCGGCGCACTCGTTCTGGAAGCGGCCAACCCACGCCATCAGCACGAATATCGATGCTTCAAGGAATACCCGCTGCCAGACCATATGAGCCTTGTTACGGGCGTCATCGACACGAAGACCAACTACGTCGAACATCACGAAGTCGTGGCCGATCGAATCGAGCGCGCGGCCAACGCGATCGGCGACTCGCGGCGCGTGATAGCCGGGACTGACTGCGGGTTCGAGACTTCGGCGGGACTGGGCGAAGTTGCCGAGGAAATCGTTTGGTTGAAGTTGCGTGCGATGCGCGCCGGCGCCGATCTGGCGTCGCACCGTCTCTTTCACTGAATCGCGACGACCCCTCGCGTTTCAGCTATGCCATGGCTCGACCAGGATCTTGGCGTGCGTTTCCGGTGACGCGAGATCCTCGAACGCCTGCGCCACTCCTTCCACTCCCACCTTGCCTGTGATCAACGGGTCGGCGTTCACCCGACCCTCCGCAAGATGAGTCAGTGTCGCCGCGAACTCTTCGGGCGCGTAGCCGAGCACGAACTGGATGTTCAACTCCTTGCTGATTCCCGTGAGCGGTTCGATTTGATCGCGCTCCATGCACACTCCCACCACCACGATCCGCGCGTTGCCCGGCGCCGCCGACATGATTCCTTCGATCACGCTCGGCACTCCGACGCATTCGAAAATGACCGCGGGCCTGACCGCCGGACCCGGCATCCACGGCGGCAGCATCGGCGCCTTCGATGGGTCGGCATACACCGCCATCTCACGCCAGGTCGCGTAGGGCGACTTATCTTTGGGATCGACGACGAAGTCCGCGCCCATCTGCAGCGCCAGTTCGCGCCGCCGCGGTGAGAAATCCGCTGCGACGATCGGATGCACTCCGCCGAGCTTGAGCGCCGCAATTACCGCCAGGCCCACCGGCCCGCATCCGATGACCAGAGGCGCGTCATCTTTGTCGAGCCGCGCCTTTTGCACCGCGTGATATCCGACCGCCATCGGCTCCGTCAGCGCCGCATGCTCGGTGGAAAGTCCGTTGGGCACCTCGAGCAACAGCAATTCCGTGAGCCGCATCAATTCGCCATAGCCGCCAGGATTGTCGTTCGAATAGCCGACCGCCTGAACTCCTTTTGCGCTGATCAGCACCGGCATCGCGCACACGCGCGTCCCCGGCTTCAATCGCTTTTGGGTCTGCGGCCCGTAGTCGAGCACCTCCGCGCAGAACTCGTGACCCATCACGATGTCGCGATTGAGGTCCATCAGGAAGGGCGCCCCGGATTTCCGCGACGACTCGACCATCCTGTCGGCATGCTTGAGCGTATGCAGGTCGGACCCGCAGATTCCGCAAGCGAGCGTTTTGACCAGCGCCTCTCCCGCTCCAGGAGCGGGCGTGGGAACGTTGTCGACGACGAGCTTTTTGCCACGCATTACTGCTGCACGCATAAGTTCTCTCCTTCAGGTCTCTCCACTTTAGCAGGGTTGCTCCACCGCTCGTAAAGTCCCGCGTTCGCCGGTTGCTCGTCGGTTGATCGTATTTGCACAGTGACTGTAATCTGTCGCGGGGAAACCGCGATGGGACGCAAGATTCTTTTTATCACCACCGATCAGCAGCGCTACGACTCGCTCGGATGCAACGGCGGGCACATCGCGCGCACTCCGGTCGCCGACTCGCTCGCGAGGACCGGCATCAACTACCGCCGCGCCCACAATCAGAACACCGTCTGCATGCCCGCGCGATCGACGATGATCAGCGGCCAGTACGTCCGCACGCATGGCGTGTTCGCCAACGGCGTGCCGCTGCCTGTGGACGCGCCCAGCGTGGCCGCATGGCTGCACGATCGCGCCGGCTACCGCACGGCGCTCATCGGTAAGGCGCACTTCGAGCCGATGTTCGATCCCGCCGGGCGATGGGCCGAGAACCGCATGGGCCGCGAAGGCGCGCACGGACCGCATCGCGGCTTCGACTGGATGGAGCTCGCGATGCACGGGCCGATGGCCTACTTCCACTACTCGCTCTGGCTGCGCGAGAATTATCCGAACGAGGTCGGCGGATTCGTCACTATGCTGAGCGGCGCCGCAGGCGGCGACAGCGGCGCGCCCGAGGTCGCCTACAATCCGATTCCGCGTGAACACTATCACACCGACTGGATCGCCGACCGCACTATCGCGTATCTCAACACGCTCGCGCCCGACGACGACTGGTTTGTGTGGATGAGTTTTCCCGATCCGCATCATGCATGGGATCCGCCGGCCGCCGAGGCGCGTCGTCGAATCAACTGGCGCGATCTCGATCTTCCACCCGGCCATCCGGGCTCGCGTGAAAAGATCGAAAAAATTCTGGCCGAGAAGCCGCGCCACTGGCTCGATTGGTACCAGGGCCGCTTTCGTAACGAGGAAGGCGGAGCGTGGAACTTCGTGCCGTGCGAGATGACTCACGACCAGGTGCGCGAGATCAACGCGCTTATCCACGTCAAGAACGAACTCATCGACGAGGCCTGTGGCCGTGTGCTCGCGACTGTCGCCGCGCGCGGATGGGACGCAGACACCGACGTTTTCTTCACCACCGATCACGGCGAGCTGCAAGGCGACTTCGGCCTGCTGTTCAAGGGCCCCTATCACGTCGATGCGCTGATGCGCGTGCCTCTCATCTGGCGCCCCGCGCCGTCGGCGAAAGTGTCTGCCGCGGAGATTTCCGAGCCGGTCGGACATCTCGATCTCGCGCCGACCTTCTGCGCTATCGCCGGCGCGCCGGTTGCCGAATGGATGCAAGGTTCTGCCCTGCCCACCGCCACCGGTTCGCCGCGCGAGCGCGCAATCACCGAGTGGGACAGCCAATTCGCGCAGCTCGGGATGCATCTGCGGTCGATCTATCGCGACGGGTTCGTATGCACCGTGTACGAGCCTTCGACGCGCGACTTCGGCTACAATCTCTCGCTCGCGTACGCGGCCCTTCGCATCGAGACGCCGATGCCCGACATCCGCTACGACGGCACCGAGGGCGAGCTCTACAATTTGCGCGAGGATCCGCTGCAATGGCGCAATCTGTGGAACGACGCCGGTCATGCGAAGCTGAAATCCGATCTGGTGGCCGACCTCTACGCCAGTCTCCCGCCCGCGCGCGCCCCGCAACTGACAGTAGACGCCCCCGCCTGAGGAAAGGGATAGGGGCAAATTTCCACTCTCCGCGCGTAGCTTCTTACCGTCGAAATTGCTACAAGCGGTGCACGTTGTCAGCCTGCGGGTATACCGGGCAGCCATGGGGGAAATGTGGCTACAGATACTTCTGGCAAGCGTCGACAAGTCGCGAACGCAGAGCTAACGCCGAAAACGGGCGTATCGCCGGGAGCGCCGAGATCTCCCGGACGCCGGCGCTTTATCGCCGGACTGGGTGCGGCCACCGCTGCCGTATCGACGAGAGTACTGGCGCCGCTCGTCGCCGCATCCTCGGCCAATGCGCGCGAAACATCCGACTTCAACGGTTCCGCCGCTGCCAGCGCCGCGCCACCATCAGGTGTCACCAACAAGAGAGTGGTCGAAGCTTTCGCGCTGCGGGTCGGCGAGGCGAGCCACGACGCTCTGGTTCCGCCGGCGGTGAACGTCAACAACGGTGATACGGCGCTCTATGCCGACAAGGGTGGCACATACACCAAGGGTCTTCCGCACGACAACTTCGGGAGGGTGGATCTGAACGCCTTCGCAAGCTTTACGAAGGCGTTGAATAGCAGAGAGTTTTCGGATTTCGAAAAGATCATCGTGGGCGGCACGCGCACGCAGAACGGCCCACAAGGCGGGCTGGTCTTCGATCTGGAGGCGCTCGATAACGTGCAGTTCGGCCAGCCTCAAGTGCCACCAGCGCCCAAAACAGCCAGCGACCAGAACGCCACCGAGCTGCTCGAACACTACTGGGCGTCGCTGCTTCGCGATGTGGCCTTCACCGACTACGGCGCGGCTCCGTTTGCCGCTCAAGCCGCGGCCGAATTGGGCGCACAACCGACCTATTTCGGGCCGAGGAACAACAGCGGCAAAGTGACCCCGAACCTGTTGTTCCGGGGCGCTTTCCCGGGCGAGACGATGGGACCTTACATCTCCCAATTCTTCATAACGCCGACGGCGCTGGGCGCCCAACCCATCGGCCAGCAGATGGTGAGCTATCTGCCGGACATCGACTACATGACCAATTTCGCCGACTGGCTGACGGTACAGAACGGCGATGTCACCGGCCTTCAAGATCAGATCGATCCGGAACTTCGCTACCGGCGCAACGGTCGGGATCTCGCGGCGTTTACCCACGTCGACGTGCTCTACCAGGCCTACTTCACGGCGCTGCTCGTACTGGGCACAATTGGCGCGCCGCCGAATCCCGGCAACCCCTATGTCGGCTCGACTACGGAAAACGGCCTCGGCACGTTCGGTGGACCCGATTTCGCGGCGACCCTCGGCGAAGTGGCGGTCAAGGCGCTGAACGCAGTCTGGTACCAGAAATGGTTCGTGCACCTGCGTCCTCGGCCGGAGGCCATTGGCGGCATCGTGCAGCTGATTAAGAGCGGGCACGGCAACCATACGAATGTCACTTTGAGCCCGGTGATCCTGAATTCGAAGGGGCTTCAGGCGAGCTTCAACCAGTATGGCACGTGGCTGCTTTCGCAGGCGTTTCCTGAGGGCTCGCCGATGCATCCGTCCTACCCGACGGGACACGGCTCGGTCGCCGGCGCTTGCCTCACGGTGCTGAAGTTCTTCTTCGATGGCAATTTCGTGATCCCAAATCCGCTGGTGCCCTCCGATGACGGGCTTTCGCTGTTGGACTACACGGGCGCCGACGCAGGGCAGTTGACCGTCAACGGTGAGCTCAACAAGCTGGGACACAACGTCAGTTTCGGCCACGGTATCCACGCAGGCATCCATTGGCGCAGCGACACCGACACCTCCATGTTGCTGGGCGAGGCCGTCGCGCTCAGCTTCCTGAGGAACAGGGCGCTGACTTACAACGAGCCGTTCACCGTCCACCTGACCAAGTTCGACGGGACGATCGCGACTATCTCCAACCCGGGTAACCCATAGAGAACTACTCAAGGGCAACTTCGTCGCCGAGGGCGATTGTGCCGGCGCCTGCGATGGTCGCGTAGGCGCCGAGATTCTGCGCGGCATCGCGGACGATCGTTCGCAGCACCGAGGGATCTTTCTTAACTCCGGGCTGATCAAGCGTCGGGATAACGCATCGCACGCACGGCATCTCGAGCTTGATGCCCGTTACGCCTATTCGCAGCGTCCTGCCCGACCATTCAGCTTCCGCAAGGCCCTCGATTTCCGGCTTCGTCTCGATCAGCACGTTGGGTCGGAAACGACGCGTGTCGAAGTCTGCGCCGGGATTGCGGCCGCCGAGCCACTTCAAGGACGCGGTAGTAATCACGAGAAACGGAAACGCATCGAAGAAAGTGCCGAACGGCGACGTGAATTCGAGAAGCTGCGCGGGCAGAGTCGAGAAGTCGGGCAGCGGTTCGTTTTCCAGCCGGCCGAAGACAGCGCGCATCTCGGCCCGCATGTCGGGATTGTCGGGCGCGGCCCGCCGGAGGAAGTCGCGCTCGGCGGGTGGCTGGATCGGCCAGATCGAGACCGGCCGCCCGAGCATTGCCGAGAGCTTTTCATCGGCTTCGGCGGAGTCGGAGCGAAACGTCGTCCCGTCGGGCATCGTGATTTGTACTGGCGGCACATCACCCTCGGACGGTTCGCGCGCATACACCGCGGTGCAGTGCAGCAACTTGGGCAGCTTGCGAGCGTTGCGAATCTCGCCGGCCTTTTCGTCGCGAATCGCCCACCCGCGGTCGCCGGGTATTCCGAGCGCGCCGACGTTCGCACGACTCAGGCGTTCACCGGCCATCGACTTGACCGGGTACCGCCAGATTTCTCTGACCTTGCCGATTGCTTGCATTGAAAATTCCTCAGCCTCAGATGCTACGCGCCGTCAACTCTCCGGAACAGTTCGGACACACGTGTTTCATCGCGTTGGCGCAGTCGGGGCAGAAGGTGCATTGAAATGAGCAGCACTGGGCGGGCGCCGGGGGTGTGAGAGCCTTGCCGCACTTCTCGCACTTCTCTTTGACGGCGGTCATCATCTTGAGCAGCGCGGAGTTTTGCTCCTCGCGCTCGGCGCCGGCGAGCAACGCAGCGCGGGCTTTTTCGTTGCGTTCGCTCGCCGCGAAAGATTGGTAGATGCCGGCGCCGCCATGCTCCAGCCGCGCGAGGATCACCATCATCTCGCGCCGCGACTTGCCTTCGAGCAGCGATGCGATCATCTGGTCGGACGTCAACGCTTTGTCGGCCATTGGGTTCTCCTAATTCGGGCGCGTCGCGAGGCGGCGTTGGTTCAGACCACCATATGTTGTGGTTGCTCGGTGATATACCACTAGGGGTGGGTTCGTTCCGTCAAATTAACATTTTGCTGGTGTGACCCTGCACCGAGCATGGAAGGAGGTGAATCGTGTCCGGGTGAGCGCTGTGAATGTTCTTGAGGCGTATCTTGACCCTTGTCCATAGCCATGAGTAGCACGTTTGGAGCGAAGCGCACAGGCTGAGAAGTTCATCCCCGTCATCGCGCGGGAAGAGAACCGGTTTCTGGTGCGGGTGTGGAGAGGGGCGGCGAGCGGTCGCGGGGGAGGGGGTGACGTATTATATTCGCGGGCTGCGCACCGGAATCGTGAAAGTCAAAGCTGCAATCGCGAACAAGGCCGGCGAAGCGCTCGAAGTCGCGAGCGTTGACCTGGAAGGGCCGAAGGCCGGCGAAGCGCTGGTCGAGATCAAGGCCACAGGAATCTGTCACACCGACGCCTACACTTTGTCAGGCGCCGACCCGGAGGGGCTGTTCCCCGCAATCCTCGGACATGAGGGCGCGGGCGTCGTGGTTGATACGGGCACGGGCGTGACGACGCTGAAGCGCGGCGACCACGTCATCCCGCTCTACATCCCGGAATGCCGCAACTGTGCTGCCTGCCTCTCCGGGAAAACCAATCTTTGCACGGCGATTCGCGAGACGCAGGGGCGCGGCTTGATGCCCGACGGCACCAGCAGATTTTCGCGCGGCGGAAACGCGCTGCATCACTACATGGGAACGTCGACGTTTGCGAATTTTACGGTGGTGCCTGAGATCGCGCTGGCCAAGGTCCGCGAAGACGCGCCGTTCGAAAAGATTTGTTACATCGGGTGCGGCGTCACGACCGGAATCGGCGCCGTGCTGAACACAGCGAAGGTGCAGGCCGGCGACAGGGTGGTAGTGTTCGGGCTCGGCGGCATCGGCCTCAACGTGGTGCAGGGCGCGCGGATGGCGGGCGCGTCGATGATCGTCGGCGTCGATCTGAATCCCGCGCGCAAGGCGATCGCCGAGAAGTTCGGCATAACGCATTTCGTGAATCCGGCGGAGGTCGAAGGCGATTTGGCGCCGCATATCGTGAACCTGACGCGAGGCGGCGCGGATTTTTCGTTCGAGTGCGTCGGCAACGTCAAGCTGATGCGCCAGGCGCTGGAGTGCTGTCAGCGCGGGTGGGGAACCAGCGTGATTATCGGCGTTGCGGGCGCGGGGCAGGAGATCTCGACTCGGCCGTTTCAGCTGGTGACGGGACGGACGTGGAAGGGCACGGCGTTTGGCGGCGCGCGCGGGCGCCGCGACGTTCCGAAAATTGTCGATTGGTACATGGAAGGCAGGATCAACATCGACGATCTGATCACGCACGTGATGCCGCTCGATAAAATCAACGACGCCTTCAAACTGATGCACGAAGGCAAGTCGATTCGAAGCGTGGTGACGTTTTAAGGTGGCGGAGCTGGGTGCTCATGCTAAAAAAATTCAAATGCGCGATCGTATTGTCAGTTGCCGCTTGCGGAATTGCGCTCGCGGGATGCTGGCATCGGGAAACGCCGCAACAACAATTTATAGACGCGATGAATCACGGCAACAGCGCGCAGGCCAGTCAAATCTGGCTCCACATGGACGCCCGGAGCCGGGCCGACTTTTCGCATAGCCAGGGGATGCAGCCGAACCTGTCGCCCGACGAAGTGAAGAAACAGGTCGCACAGCATTACCAGGACGAAACGGGAGGCGAGGACGAGAATGGGGAATCGGTCGAGAAGCCGACGCCGAACGTTCATCTCGGCGGCCTGGAGAGTTTGCCCGAGTGGGTCGGCCCGTCGGGCGCGCCGCCGCAATCGGTGACAGTGCCGCAGAACGAGCCGTCCAACTAAGCCGGATTGGAGGTTAGATGGCTGGATCGAAATGGCCAATTGTGTGGGAAGCGCGGTGGATTTGGGCCGGGCCCGCGCCTTTGCCGGTTTCGCAAATCGCAGCGGCCGGACTTCCGCCGAAAGAAACCTGGAATCGATTCTGCTATTTGCGTCGCGCGGTTCAACTCGACGGCGTTCCTGCGTCGGTTCCCGCGCGCGTGACAGCCGACTCGCGCTTCGTGCTGTTCGTCAACGCCGTCGAAGTCGCTCGCGGGCCTGCGCGTTCGATACCCGAGCGGCTGGCATGGACGGAAATCGATCTCGCGCCGTATCTTCGCCTGGGGCGAAACACTATTGCATCACTGGTGCGTTTTTATGGATTGCCGGGGCCGTGGTGGCGGCCGGCCACGCCGAGTTTCCTGCTCGGTTTCGGATCGTTCGCGTTCGAATCGCCAGCCATTGGCGTGATTTCAGACGCCAGGTGGAAAGGACGCGCCGCACCCTATCGGCAAGATGTGGTTGTGGCCGCGGCGCTGCCGGTGCCGCCGATCGAAATTCTCGACGGCGCGGCGATTCGCGCCGGATGGACCGATGCCGCGTTCGACGATTCCGATTGGCCGTCTGCAGTCGAATTGTCAGCCGGAACTTTTTCGCCCAATCGGATGCGAATCCCGGTCGAGCCTTTCACCGCGCCCGAGCTCGACGAAATAGCGTTGCTCACTGCGATCCCGATCGCGCTGAAGGAACTCTCCCGCCGCGCCGTTGCGGCGCTCGGCAGCGACGATCCGCGCGGTACGTATCCATCCGCGGAGCTGGGCGAGAGCGGTCCCGACACAATCGTTAATTTCGACGCGGGAATGATCACGCTCGCGACGCCATGGGCCGTCGCGCGCGGCCCCGCAGGTTCGACGATCGACGTCTATTGCGGCGAGGACCGGCGCGCCGACGGCAGCGCGGAAACGAATCCGCGCCAGTTTGCGATGCGCTATATTCTGCGCGGCGGCGCGGCGGAGCGAGTCGAGTCGTACGAGGCGGTCGGCTTCCGTTATCTGTCGGTCGTCGCGCGCGGCGGTGCGCAGATCGAAGCGGCCGGCGCAATCGAGCGGCGTTATCCGCGCAGTGACGAGCCGTACTTTGAATGCGACGATCCGGCGCTCAACAAAATCTGGCGCGTCGGCGCGCGCACGTTGGAACTCTGCTCAACCGACGCCTTCATCGACTGTCCCGGGCGCGAGCAGCGCGCGTGGCTCGGCGATTCGTACATCCACGCGCTGTTGACGTACGTGACGAACGCCGACTGGCGCCTCGTGCGCCGCCACCTGCGAATCTGCGCGGATTCACGCCGCGGCGACGGTCTGCTGGCGATGGCGGCAGCGTGCGACTTCTCGATTTCCTCGACCACGATTCCCGACTATTCGCTGCACTGGATTCGCGCGCTCGCGCGCTACTTCGAATATTCCGGCGACGCCGCGACGGTTCGCGAGCTGATGCCGACGGCGGCCGGGGTGCTGTCGGCTTTCGAGCGCTATCGCGCAGCCGACGGATTGATTCGCGGGATGCCGGGATGGATTTTCATCGACTGGGCGATGACCGAGCGATCGGAAGTAACCGGCGCGCTCGATGCGCTGTACGCGGCGGCGCTCGATGACTTCGCATCGCTGACGGAGGCCGTCATGGCGGACTCGCGCACGGCCGCCGACGCTCGTGCGCGCGCTGAGCGTACCCGGCGCGCGTTCGAATTGCTGTGGGACGAGAGTGCGGGCGTGTACGTGGACGCCGCCGATCGCAACGGACCGCGTCGTCGAGTCAGTCAGCAAACGAATGCCATTGCGATCGTCGCCGGCTGCGCTCCGCCGCAGCGATGGCCACGGATGCTTGACTACATCCTCGATGAGTCGCGCGT
>JBOHWI010000557.1:0-8895 GCA_050736675.1 Binatus sp. (SeqCode) | reverse complement strand
TGTTGATCCAGGGCGATTCCCACGTCGCTGATGGTGAGCAGTGCTTGCGAGAGGCGATCGAAGTGGCTCGTAATCAAAGCGCGAAGTTTTTGGAATTGCGCGCGACGACGTCTCTCGCTCGCCTGCTGCGCGACACCAATCGCCACGACGAGGCACGCACGATGCTCGCCGACATCTACAGTTGGTTCACCGAGGGCTTCGACACCGCCGACCTGAAAGACGCCGAGACCCTGCTCGACGAGCTCAGCGTCTAGTCTATCGCGCATTCGCCAGACTACATCGATACAAAGAGAACTCTTCGCGTTTTGTTCTCCTGAACTGAGGAACGTTTCACGTGAAACATTATCCTCAAAACATCAACGATTCAGCACCGAATTCGACCACACCCTCCAAATTCGACTGCCATTTAGGCGCGGCCGGTCAGACGGGCGCGCTCCAGCACGCCTTCGAAAATTCGCACCGCGACGGCGTCCACCAGCATCCCGCCTGCGCCGGCTGCACCGGCGCCTTCGCGCGTCGCAGTCTGGTAGGCCTCGGACATTTTGCGCGCGTTTTCGATTTCGTGCGGCGTCGGCGCGAACACGTCGTTGGCGATTTCGATCTGACTCGGATGTATTGCCCATTTGCCGACGGCGCCTAGCGTCGCCGCCCACGTCGCCTCGCGCCGGTAGCCGTCCGCATCCCTGAAGTTGCCGAACGGTCCGTCGATCGCGTCGATGCCGTTGGCGCGGCACGCCGTGATCATCCGCACGCGCGCGTGATGCCACATATCGCCGGGATATCGCAGCGCCGGATCGCTGGCGACGCCGAAGCGCATGCCCTGGCTCGCCGACAGATCGCCGAAACCGAGGATGAGCGCCTCGAGCCGCGGCGACGAAGCCGCGATTTCCTCGACCCGCGCCAGCGCCGCGCTTTCCTCGATCAGCGCTTCGAGGCCGATCGGCTTCTGCAGGTGAAGCTTGGTCTCGAGCTGGGTCAGCAGCGTGTCGAAGAACCAGATGTCGCGCGGCGCCTTCGGCTTCGGCACGATGATCACGTCGAGCTTGTCGCCCGCGCCCTCGACGACTGCGATCACGTCGTCGTGGGCCCAGTGCGTGTCGGCGCCGTTGACGCGCACGGCGCGGATTTTTTTACCCCAATCGAGATTGCGCAGCGCATCGACGGCGTTCTTGCGCGCCGCTTCTTTCTGCGCCGGCGCAACGGCGTCTTCGAGATCGAGAAACACCATGTCGGCCGCTGTCGCCATCGCCTTCTCGATCATTTTTGGATTCGAAGCCGGCGTCGAAAGCTCGGAACGTCGTAGTCGAAGCATTATGATTGCTCCTTGTGTGCAATTGGGATTCTCGCGTCGGCCAATACCTGCTCCGTATGCTCTCCAAGGCGCGGCGCGCGCGCATAAATTCCAGTGGGTGTGCCCGTCAGCTTGATCGGACAGCCAGCGATCGTCAGCGGCGGATTGTCGCCTGGCTGTTCGACCTCGACCAGCATCTCTCGCGCCCTAGGATGCGGGTCCGCGAAAATGTCTTTGGCCGTGTTGACCGGGCCGACCGGGACCTTGCCGCCGATGGCGTCGACGATTTCGCGCGTCGTGCGCGCCTTCGTCCATTCGATCAGAACGCCTCGCACAAACTCGGCGTTGGCAACTCGCCGATTGACGTTGCGCGTGCGATTGTCGGCCGCCAGTTCGGGCCGGCCGATCGAGTCGCACAAAATCTTCCAGTGATTCTCACCGGGCGCCGCGATTGCGACGGCGCCGTCGCGCGTTGGAAAAATATCGAAGGGGCACAGCACCGGCGTTCCGTTCCCGCCCGGCTCGCGCACTTTGCCACCGCTCGAGTAGGTGTACACGACCATTTCGCACAGCGCGAGAATCGCGTCGTACATCGCGACGTCGAGAAATTGTCCCTGGCCGGTCCGCCGCGCCGCGTGAATCGCAGACACCACGCCCAGCGCGGCCAGCGTGCCGGGGTAGATGTCGCCGATGCCGGGGCCGGCTCGGTAGCCGGCGCTGCCCTGAGGTCCGGTGGTCGCGACCAACCCGCCCATGCTCTGCGCGACGATGTCGAACGCCGGCCACTCCGCATATGGACTCGCGCCGGTGCGCGGATCGCCGAAGCCGCGAATCGCCGCATAGACCAGCGCAGGATTGATCTCGCGCAGCCGCTCGTAGCCGACCCCGGCGCGATCCATCACGCCAGTCTTCGCGTTCTCGACCACCGCGTTCGCCGTCTTCACCAATCTGAAAAACGTCTCGCGGCCCGCGGCGGTCTTAAGGTCAAGCACGATGCTGCGCTTGTTGCGATTGACGCTGGCGAAGTATCCGCCGTAATCGCAGCCTTTGCGGTCCGCAGGAAACGGTCCCAAGCCTCTGCTCATGTCGCCGGCCGGTGGCTCGACCTTGATGACGTCGGCGCCAAGATCGGCCAGCAGCATCGTGCAGTAAGGACCCGCCAGCGCCTGCGTCAGATCGAGCACGCGAACATCCGACAGCGGTCCCGTGCGCGCGCTCATCGATTGCCCCAATGCGAGCGGCGCTTGATCAGCACCGTGCGCTCGCCTTCGAAGACGACCGTGCCGTCGTGCTTGGCGCCCCAATGCTTGAAGCGCACGATGCCGGCGTCGGCGCGATCGGCGTCGCGCTTTTCGAGCACTTCGCTGTAGGCGTAGAGCGTGTCGCCGTGAAAGACCGGCGACGTGAACCGGATGCCAGTCAGGCCGAGTTCGGCCAGCGCATTTTCGCCGGTGTCCTGCGTGGCAAGCCCGATGCAGACCGAGCCGGTCACCAATCCGAAAACGAGGCGCTGGCCGAATTGCGTCGAGCGCATGCGATGCTCGTTGTAGTGGCCGTCGGCGGTGTTCAGCACCAGCTTGGTGAGCATCTGATTTTCGATCTCGCCGATGGTGGTGCCGCGCGCATGGCGCATCTTCGCACCGACTTCGAAGTCCTCGAAGTAGTTTCCGCCGCCGGTCAGTTTTGAGATCGAGGTACTCACTTGCGCACTCTCGGCAGCAGGCGATCCGAAATAATCCGCAGCTGAATCTCGGAAGTGCCCTCGAAAATTTTGGTCAGACGCGCGTCGCGCCAGTAGCGCTCGAGCGGGAAGTCCTTGGTATAGCCGTAGCCGCCGTGAATTTGCAGCGCCTGGCTGGTGACGCGCTCGGCCATCTCGGAGGCGAACAGCTTCGCCATCGACGCTTCTTTGTCGCATCGCCGCTTGCTGTCCGCTTCGGTGGCGACGAAGTAGGTGAGCTGACGCGCGGCTTCGATCTCGGTCGCCATCTCGGCCAGCTTGAATCTAATCGCCTGGAATTCTCCGATCGGCTGCCCGAACGCGACCCGTTTCTGCGCGTATGCGAGCGCGTCCTCGAGCCCCCCGCGCGCGAGCCCTATAGCACGCGCGGCGGTATGCACCCGCGCGACCTCGAGGCCGCTGACGGCGCCGTAAAATCCCTTGCCCTCGCCACGGTCTTCGCGCTCGCGACCGAGCAATGCGTCGGCCGGCAGCTTGAAGTTGTCGAAGTGCAGCTCCCACGTCTTCCAGCCGAAGTAGCCGATCTTGCGAATCGGCGAGCCCGTCAGCCCTGGCGGGAACTTGCCGCGCTCCTTGAGCACCAAAAACTGGCTGATGCCTTCGTGGCGGCGGCGCGGATCCGACGGTTGCCTGGTGCGCGCCAGCACCGAGATGAAATCCGCTCCGTCCGCGAACGTGCACCAGGTCTTGGTGCCGTTGAGCATCCAGCCGTCGCCGTCGCGCGTCGCTTTGCACGAGACGTTAGCGAGATCGGAGCCCGCGTCCGGCTCCGACAGTGCGGCCGCGCCGAGGAATTCTCCGCGCGCCATCCGCGGCAGATATTCGCGGCGCTGCGCCGCCGTGAAACCGCCGCCGAGTCCGTTGCCGCGCGCGATGATGCTCGCGACGCTCATCCACGCGCGCGCAAGTTCCTCGGTGATCAGCACGTATTCAAATGCGCCGAGGCCGAGCCCGCCGTATTCCTCGGGAATGACGACGCCGAAGTAGCCCATCTCGGCGAGCTTGTCGCGCAGCGCCATCGGGATGTCGCCTTGCTCGGGGTCGAGCTTGTTCGCGATGGGTAAAACCTCGTTCATCGCGAAGTCGCGCGCGGTCTGCTGAATCATCCGCCGCTCGTCGGTCATGTAGCTCACAGGGGCGCTCCTCTGCGTTTGGCGACGAGGTTGGTCCGCTCATAGCTGATGACCAGTTCGTCGCGTTGATTGTGTGCTTCGGTTCGCCACGTGACGATGCCGAAGTTGCCGCGGCTGGCGGATTCGCGCGTCGCGACCACGGTGCTGCGCGCGGTAAGGGTGTCGCCGGGATAAACGGGCCGATGAAATTCCAAACCGTTGATGCCGAGGAACGGCCCGCCGGCCTCGCTCAAATCCTCGACCGAAATGCCGACGACAGTGCACGCGACCAGCATCGGATTGACCACTACGTCCGGATGTCCGTGCGCCCGCGCATACTCGGCGTTGAAGTAGAGCGGGCAATGCGCGAGCGTCGCGGTGGTGAACAAGGAATTGTCGCCGGCGTTTATCGTGCGGCCCCAATGATGATCGAAAACCTGGCCCTGGTGGAATTCCTCGAACGAATGGCCTTTCGGCACGAGCTTGAACTGACTGAAATCCGGGTCTGCCATAGTTCCAACTATTGCACGGAGCAGTGGCTTTCAGAAAATGGCCGAACCTCGGAAGGCGACGGCCGATTTCTACGAGGAGATTTTCGCGTCCTACCGGCGAGCTCTCTTAGTTCTCTTAGGTCTGGGCTTATCGGCCGGCTCAGCGGTCACCAAGGTCCAAGCCATGAGCAGGATCGTCGAGGCCGCCGTAACCAGGGAGAGATAAAACGACCATCGACGGATAGGAGTAGGGCGCAGCTCGACCAGGACGTTGTGCGTGCCGGCCGGGACGTTGAAAGTGATCTCGCCGCTATCCGACGCCGGCGAAGTCGGGACTTCCCGATCATCGACCAGCACCGTCCATCCAGGGTAGTCGAAAAGCGAATCCTGCATGAGTGCGGGCTCGTTCGCCTCGACCTTGAACGACTGGCTAGCCGAATTAACGTCGAGCGTAGTTACCTGGGGCGCGGACCCGACACCTTGGAGTAGGACATTATCGAAAGGTGGACGATGATCCACTGTCGTAGGCTCGTACTCTTCACGAGTCGCCGTGTTTATCCCCAGGTGAGCGATTGAGTCTGCGCCGTAATACGCTTCGTCGTAAGTCTGAACTCCCTTGGGTGCGGTGTGCGCAATGTTCAACAGCACGAGGGCTATCAGTGCTGCAGATGCCAGCCGGGGGCCCATTCGTTCGAAGGCGTACAGCGCCAGCATCGGCATGAACAGTGCCGGAACGCATAGCGTGCGCCAGGGATAAACGAGGTATTGAAGCATGGCGACGTGCGCCCAAATCGCCCATGACCAATCGGTGGCCAGCAGCGCGGCGACAATCGTTGCGCCGGCAAAGACCATCGCATCAAGGCGGCGGATACGATTGGCCGCGCGTAGCGCGAGGATAACTCCCGCGACCGCCAAGGCTATGTGACCTGGTCCGAGCGAATACGAGATGCCGTTGGTCGGACCGCTACTCGCTAAGCCGAAGCCCCATGGCGACCAAAGCAACTGGAGCGGGGAGATTATGTAGTTGGCCCAATTGAGAATGCCGGTCCGCAAAAGTTCGGTCTTAACGAAGTTGCGTTCAAGCAGCGCCGGTAGCCAGAAGAAAGCACTGAGTCCGAGCCCGCCGACAAGCACGGAAGCGCCGGCCACCGCGGTTTTCAGCCGATGGTCCGAGACGGCGGATCGAACGGCGACGATGGCCGCGAACGCGGGGAACATCAGCAACGCGACCGCATTGTGCGCCAGCGGCACCATCGCCATTGCAAACGCGCCCAGCGCGACACTGATTGCAGTCGGGCGCTGAAGAGCCGCAATCAGCCCGAGCAATGCCACGGGAGCGACAGCGATCGCCGCCGACTCGGCAAATCGCCCGCATACGTAGATATCCAGAGCCTGATAGGGCGCGAACAGCCACGCACCCGCGGCGCCGATCGAGGCGACCCGAGAAAACGAAAGTTTCCGCCCGATCAGGAAGACCGCAGTCGCGCCTAGAGCAAACAGAATCGCCAGTGCAAACTGAAGCGAGTTCGCCAGCGACATGCCGACTTTGAAGAAGGGCAATGCTGCCGCATAGATCAGCGGCGGCGCGAATTCGAACAGCGGCTGCCCATGCCCACTGCTGAGATTCGGCGCCCACACCGGCGGGAACTGATGGTCGCCCAATATTTTCGCGAATTCGGTCAGCCGCGGTGGATACGCCAGCGAATCATGACCGTCGAGCAGGTAGCCGCGAAACAACGTGTGCGTGAACAGCAGAATCAGGACCGCAAGCGCGAGCGCCGTTCGCGTTCGTGGCGTCGCCCAGGGTGTTGCCAACTCCGCCAGCCGCGCGGTGACCGTGCGTTCCATCGCCGCGTACTCAGGCCGGCGCATCCCTTGCGCGATCAGTCCCACCAGCAGGATTCCGGCGATAAGCAATATCGCCTTGATAGGACCCGGGCGGTACCGCACTTCGATCTGATGTTCTCCAGGCCTGACTGGAATCGCGCAGAAGTTGGGATAGACGCGAAATATAGGCGCCGGTTTTCCGTCGACGGTGGCCTGCTGGCCAGGGAAGTAGGTGACCTTGAGCAACGCATAGCATGGGCGTAGCACTGCCAGTCGAGCGCTATAGGTCTCGCCCCGCCTGCTCTCAGAAATTACTTCGCCACGTGGAGTGGAATACCGCCGGTCGAGCGGGGGCAGCGCTTGATACATCTTCCACTCCGGCACTCCCTTGATATCGCCTCCAAGCGCGACCACCGCGCCCGCCCTCACCGCCGGATGCTGCATCCATCCCCAATCCCGGTTGAGTACGGTAGTGAGTGGACCGTCGTAACGCGCGCCAATGTCCACCAGGCCGAAGTAACCTTCGCTGGAGGCCTCGTAGACCGCGAGCTTGCCGTGAACTGCGCGGCGCTTGAAGTAGGGGGGCATCGGTCGAGTCGCGGGCGCGAGCACGGCGCGCATCGCAAACAGTTGGGCCTGGTATGGATCGCGGTCGTTGATTTCGGCGATCACGTCCGAACTCCACGACAAGCTGTGGTAGAGAAAGCTGAGCTCATCGAACCCGGCGAGCGAGAGAAACGAATACGGCTGCGACTTGGCGATTTGGAAATGGGCGGCCCACGCTCCAGTAGGGCCGGACCAGACACGGCCCGGCCGCTCGCGCAGGATAGTGCGGAGATCGGCGAGTGCCGCGTCGAGGTCGGCACCCTCGCGCGCAATCGCGGCGAGACTCTCGTCGCCCCACTGGTCGTTCAGCCGCAGGAAGTTCGCGCGTTCGGAGAAGATCACGATCGCTATGGCGCCCAGCGCGATCGCGCTAGCAACCTTACCCGCGTATCCGACCCGCCAGGCGGCCGAGACCATTTTGGCCAGCGCCCAGGCCATCAGTAGCACGGAGAACAGTTCGAATACCGACTCGAAACGGCTGACGTGAAACGCCCCGGGCAGCCCCAGTGCGAGCATGAAATATCCCCAGGTTGTGCGGCCGAAAAAAATCGTCAGCCACACCGCGGTCAGAACCAACAACCGTCGCGGCATCGGTCTCTTCCAGCGATAGAGCGCAAGCGCCGACGACGCGGCCAGCAGCAACGTCATCACCGGCGGGCGTCCATCGTCGAAAAAGTGTCCCGAGAACAGCGCATTGAATATGTTGCGAGCACCCCACGAATCGAACTTCCAAACGTCATCCCATCGGCATCGATTCGCCTCGCCGGCCGCCAGCAGCATCGGAACGACGAACCACGCGAGCAGGATGAAGGTGGGAACCAGGATCGATGCGGCGCGGACCACGCGCCGCGCGCGATCGCCACGCGGCCCGACCAGCGCCATGACTCCTATCGAAAGAATCGCCGCGTAGCCGAACACGACGTGCGAGAGGGCGGTGGCCGCAAGCAGGCAAGCTGCCAAAATCCGCCGCCGTCCCGTGGTGAGAGAGTAGTTGGCGAGTCCCAGCGCCGGCAGTAGCAGGTCATAGGACATCAGTTGCGTGTACAGACCGGAACCGCGACGAACATAGGCACCATAGGACAGCCCGTAGCGGCTAAGGTCGCCGATCTCGCTCACACCCAGAATAAGTGCTGCCGCAAATCCCGCAGCCAGAGGTTCAAGCCCGAATAGACGCGCGCCAACATAGGTCGATGCGGGCAGCACTATCATCAACAGATAGTAGAGCACTGCGAACGACGCCGGCGCCGACGCGAAACGACTCGTCACCATCAGCCAAAGTCCCGCTACCATGTGCGGCAGCGGCTGATAGAAGTGCCACAGCGGAAATCCCGCCGCCCACTGCGACATCCATGGGTCGAGGAACGAGTCGCCGCTGACTAAACTGTTCGCCAGGCGTTGCGCCGCGGCGATATGGAAGCTCAGGTCGTTGACCGGTACTCGCTCGATGCGAATTTCCGGCCATAGCAGGATTGCATTGACGAGCAGCGCCAGCCCAAGCAGCATCAGACCGCCGGTTTCCGTTCTGAGCCGGGCCGAAACACGAATCTGCCACCACCCGATAACCAGACGCGGTGCCGGGGTTGGCGCTTCGATAGGAGGTTTTGCTTTCGCTGCCGCGGGCATCCTTCGCTAGTTGAATCCGCGAAGATTGTGAACCTAAGGGATTAGTAGAACTCTGCCGACCGCCTGTCGGCTCTCGATGTATGCGTGTGCCGCGCCGGCCTCCGAAAGCGGGAAAGTCCTGTCGATCACGACTTTCAACTCGCCTCGCGCAGCTTCATCGATCAACCGCTGGATCATGCTGTGCGCACGGTCGGCGCCGATCTC
>JBOHWI010000556.1:0-15708 GCA_050736675.1 Binatus sp. (SeqCode) | reverse complement strand
TTCCATGCCACCAGGATCTTTTCGTCGCGGCCCGGCTTCACCCTTTGTTCGCGCGCCACGAATAATTTCTCGCGAATCTCACGAACCTTCGACGCCATCTCGTCTTCCGAAACTTTGAACATCCGCGCGGCGTCGGCCAGCTCGATCGTGCGATGCGGAATGTTAGCGGCCTCGAAGTTTCCTTCGATCGAAATATCGAAATAGCGCTCCGCTATCGCGCCGAGCTCGGGACCAATGACCGCATCGACCTGCTCGGGCGTCCAGACAAAGAATTTTCCTTCCTCGCCTTCGCTGTCTGCGTCCTGTGCGGCGTAAAAGCCTCCTTCGGGGCTCGTCATCTCGCGCAAAATGTAGTCGAAGATCTCGCGCGCGACGCCCAAAAACTCCGGCTCGTTCAGCGCGCGTCCGGCATCCAAGTACAGCCGCGCCAGCAGCGCGTTGTCATAGAGCATTTTTTCAAAATGCGGCACCAACCATCGCTCGTCCACGCTGTAGCGATGGAATCCGCCGCCGATCTGGTCGTAGATTCCGCCGCGCGCCATCTTCGTAAGCGTGTGCCGCACCATCTCGGCCATCGCCTCGTCGCCGTCGGCCGCATGCACGCGAAGAAACAGCGAGAACACGAACGTGTTGGGAAATTTCGGCGCCTGGCCGATACCCCCGTTGATACTGTCGTAGTGCGAGGCGAGCGCGCGCGCCGATTCCGGTGCCAGCCCCGGCTTCAAGTCGCCGCCGGTCGGCACGTAGTTGGTGATCGCGCCGAGCGCTTCGGTCAGCTTTTCGAGGTTGTTGGTGACTTCCTTCGCTTTGTCGCGATACGCCTGCGACACCGCCGCTAGGATGCGCGGGAAGCCCGGCATCCCATTCCGATCCTCGGGGGGATAGTATGTCCCGCCGAAAAACGGCCGCCCATCCGGCGCCAGGAACATCGTCAGCGGCCATCCGCCGCGCCCGGTGATTAGCTGCACCGCATCCATATAGATGTGATCGAGGTCCGGCCGCTCTTCGCGATCGACCTTGATCGGAACAAAATTCTCGTTGATCAGCCGCGCGATCCCATCGTTCTCGAACGACTCGCGCTCCATCACGTGGCACCAGTGGCAGGCCGAGTAGCCGATCGACAGCATGATCGGCTTGTTCTCCGCCTTCGCGCGCTCGAGCGCCTCCGGCCCCCACGCGTACCAATCGACCGGATTGTACGCATGCTGCCGCAGGTACGGGCTCTGTTCGTTGATTAAGCGGTTCGGCTTGCGGCCGGAATGACTCTCGGGATTTTTTACCTGGCTCATGAATCTAGCTTCATCTTATCTACCTCCCAACGCTCTGTCATTCCGATCAAACCGTAACCGCCGTATGGCAGAGTATCGAGCGCGCCAGTTACAATCCGCTGCTATGGCCTCCGCATCTCCGTCGCGCGACTCCGCCCCATTGCAGCAGACGTTCTTCGACGACTCGCAATTCCGCTGGCGCGCCATCGAGGTGCTCATTCTCGCGGTGACTCTCTTCTTCGCCCGCCTCGGTGCGCGAGCGTTGTGGTCGTCGGAATTCCGATGGGCCGAAATTGCGCGCGAGATGCTCATGAGGCACAATTACTTCTGGCCGACCATCAACGGTCACGTCTATTACGACAAGCCGCTCGGTTCTTACTGGCTCGTTCTTTTTTCGACACCATTTACAGGCGGCCTCAACGAGGCTGCTACGCGCCTGCCCTGCGCTATCGCCGGCCTGCTTGCAGTGGCGCTGCTCATGCTGCTCGTGCGACGCCTCTACGACGCTCGCACGGCGATACTCTCCGGCGTCATCCTCACAACCAGTTTCAGCTTCGTATTCTTTTCGCGCCACGCGAGCGCCGACGTCGAAACGCTCACCGGCGAACTCGCGGCACTCCTGCTCTTCAATCACTACGAAGAGCGCGGCGGCGGAATCTGGGTCGTCGGCCTGTGGCTGATCATGGCGGCGACATCGCTCACCAAGGGTCTGCTCGGATTCGCGCTGCCGCTGTTGGTGCTCGGCGTGTACTCATGCCTGTGCGACGGCTGGGCGCAACTCATTCAAGAAATTTCCCGCGGCTCTCTGGTCGCTCGGATACGGCGCCTCATCGAGCGCAATCGATGGTTCTTCAACTGGTACACGATACCCGCCGTGGTGCTCGGCGTGCTGGTGTACTATGTGCCCTTTGAAATTTCGGCGCGCATGATGGGCTCTGAAAAAGGCCTCGCGATGGTTTATCGCGAGAACGTGGTGCGATTTTTCCATCCGTTCGACCATCGCGGCCCCATCTACCTATATGTCTACGTGATCTTCGCCCTGATGGCGCCGTGGTCGGCGTTGTTGCCCGCGGCCCTGGTAGAAACTCACAGCCTCCGGCGCGCAGGTGCCGAGCCGGCACGCGCGGATAGATTCGCGTTGGTCTATTTCTGGGCGACGTTCATATTTTTCACGCTCTCGGGATCGCGCCGCAGCTACTACATCCTGCCGATCCTGCCCGCGGCGGCGATACTCGTCGCCAGGACGCTCGCGTATCCTGGCGAATTACGCTCGATGATCGCCCGGCGCCTGCTGACGGTCGGCTACGCGATCGTCGCATTCGCCGCGGTCGCCGCCATCGTTGCGTTGATCCCCGCCAAAGCGATTCTGCCCGCTCCTTACGATGCGCTCCCGGCACTGCCCGACAAATTTATCTTCATCCTCTTCTGGATCGTGTTGGTTGCCGCCGTCATCTACACATTCCGCAGATTCAGCGCAGCTCGCGTGGCAATCTCGATGGGCGCAATCGCATATCTCGCGATGACCTACATCTATATCTTCGCGATGCCCGCGGCCGAGGCTTATCGCGGCGAAAAGCCGTTTGGTTACGCGGTCCTGAACAAGCTCGGCGGCTCCACCAACCACCTCGTTCTGTTCAAGACCGAAGGTCCGCTGTTCTATCTCAACCCGCCCCAGCCGCTCCCCGAGTTCGCCGACAAGCAGGATCTTGAGGACGCAATCGCCAAGGGCGATGCCAAATGGATGATCGTCCGCCGCCGCGACCTGCCCAAGCTCGACACCCCCACCGCCATCGAACTCAGCGAAGCGTCATATCCGTGGGACAGCGCCGACAATTATCGCAACAAGGTAGTGCTGGTCCGCCTCGGCAAGTGATCCGTCCTAGCCTCGCCCTTTGTCGGGAGAGGCCGCCGCTCGTCTTCGGGCGGCGGGCGAGGGATCCTTATTCCGAGCTTCCGAATGTGTAGCGCAACAGACCTATTACAGTCGCATCGGCATCACGACGTACGTGTACTGCTGATCCGTCTCCGTTCTGATTACGCCCGGGCTGACGTCGTCGCTCAGGCCGAGCTCTACCGTCGAGTCTGCGCCCTGCGGGATCACGCCCAGCGCCTGCTGCACGTACGACGCATTGAAGCCGATCGCGAATTCTTCGCTCTTGAAATCGACGTCGAGCGACTCGCTTGCCTCACCCGTTTCCGGACTCGTCGATGAAACCGTCAGGGTGCCGGCCGACAGCGCAAATTTTACGCCGTGATAGCGTTCGCTAGAGAAAATCGCAGCGCGTTTGATCGCCGCGAACAGCAAATCGCGTTTGACCGTGATTTTATACTTCGACTGCTTGGGGATGACGCCGCGGTAGTCGGGGAATTCGCCCTCGACCAGCCGCATCGAGACTTCGGTCTGGCCCCGCTTCAGGTACGCCAGCTGCCCTTCGAGGCTCAGCCGCACTTCGGGTTCGGTGCCCACGTCCAGGATTTTGCGCAGTTCCGAGAGCCCCTTTCGTGGAATGATCGCGCCGGTCTCCATCCTGAATCCCGGCACTTCGCGCTCGATCATCGCCAGCCGATGCCCGTCGGTCGCGACCATCCGCGCCGCTCCCGGCGCGTTGGACTCGACGAACACCCCGCTCAGGTTGTACCGCGCTTCGTCCGGGCTGACGGCGAAGATCGTTTTGTCGATCATTCCGGCCAGCACGGCCGCCGGAATCGTCAATTCAGCCTTCAGTTGCTTCTTGGCCGCCCCCGAATCCTTGCCGGTGCTCGGGCTCGGCATGGCGGGAAAGCTGCGCGGATCGAGGCTCATCATTTTGAACTTCGCGCGCCCGCACTTCAGCTCGACCCAATCGCCGTCGAGCGAGGTCAGCGCGACTTCGTCGCCTTCGGTCTCGCGCACGATTTCGAAAAGTTTGCGCGCGTTGAGCGTCAGGCTTTTCTCTTTGCCCGCACAAGCGACCTGGGTGCGGATTCCGACTTCGAGGTCGGTGGCGCTCAAGGTTAAAGCATTTCCGTTGGGTTCGATCAGAACGTGGCCGAGTATCGGAACCGTCGTGCGCCGTTCCACGATGCCCTGGACCAGTCCCAAACCGCTAAGCAGCGAAGCGCGCTCGATGGAAAGTCCCATGAATAATTAGCCCGTCTCCTATTCCTGATCTTAAGAGATCTAAAAAAGAATAGCAGTAATAGTAGGAGTTGTGGATTTGTGAATTGATCTCGCAAGCGCCTGAAAACGCGCGCCGATCGACCGCTGAAAACCTGTCAGCGGAAAAACGGCTGACCGACAGGGCCGGCCTTGCGCGCACCGGCCCTGTCGATATCACTAACCTTATGCCCGCCTCTTCCACAGCCTCCTCCACATCGATTCTCACGCGGCATTGGCGCGAATCGATTTAAGCTCGCGCTCGATTTTCTCGATCGAGAGCCGAAAAGCAGCATCGCTGGTCACCCGCCGTAAAATCAGGTTGTAAGCGTGTATCACCGTCGAATGGTCGCGTCCGAAACGCTCGCCGATCGTCGGAAACGACGCGTCGGTCAGCTTGCGGCACAGATACATCGCAACTTGACGGCAAAATGCGATGTGCTGCGTGCGCTTCTTCGACTTCAGATCCGCCAGCCGAATATGGAAAAAATCCGCAACCGTCTTCTGAATCGTGTCGATGTCGGGCTTCGCGTCGGAATTTCGAATGAGATCCTGCAGTGCCTGCCGCGCGAAGTCCACCGTGATTGCCGCGCCGTCGAATGAGGCCAGCGCCGCCAGCCGCGTCAGGCATCCCTCGAGCTCGCGCACGTTCGACGAAACACTCTGCGCGATATACATCGCGACTTCCGGCGCCAGCCGCAGATTTTCCAGCACTGCCTTCTTCTGCACGATCGCCACGCGCGTTTCCAGGTCGGGCGGTGCGATATCCGCGATCAATCCCATCTCGAAGCGGTTGCGCAGCCGCTCCTCAAGCCCCGGGATATCGCGGGGAACTTTGTCCGAAGTCAGCACGATCTGATGCCGCTCGGCGTGAAGCGCGTTGAATGTATGGAAAAATTCTTCCTGGGTGCGCTCGCGGCCCGCCAGAAACTGCACGTCGTCGAGGATCAACGTATCGACCCGGCGAAATTTCTCGCGGAACTCGCCCATCTTGTCGCGCCGCAGCGAATTGATCAGCTCGTTCATAAAAATCTCGGCCGGCATGAAGAGCACTTTCCTCGCTCGTTCGCCGCTGGCCCAGATATGGTGCCCGATCGCGGTCACCAGATGGGTCTTGCCGAGTCCCACCCCGCCATAAATGAAGAGCGGGTTGTATTTCTCGCCCGGCTGATTTGCCACCGCCAGCGCCGCCGCATGCGCAAATTGATTGGCCGACCCCACCACGAACTCCGCGAAACTGTAGCGAGGATTCAGCGAAGGATGCCTGTCCCCGCGCGGCGCGGCGGCGGCACTCGTGCCGCGACTTGTCGCGGCCGCCTTGCCGTTCCCGTGACCGTTGCCGTTGCCACCGACATTTGAATGCCCATTGCCGTTGGCATGGCCGCTCGAGCGTTGCTGCGGCGCCGCATTGCCGGCATTGTCGCCGAGCGTCAGCCGCACCTCGATTGCCCCGCCCGCCTCTTCCGACAGCGCCGCGCGAATGAGGCTCAGGTAACGATCGTTGATCCAGTCGCGGAAAAATCGATTGGGCGCCTCGATCGTGACGGTCGATCCTTGATGAGCGACAAAATTGAGAGGCCCGATCCACGTCTCATAGCCGACCTGCCCGAGCTCCTCGCGCATGCGGTCGGCGGCCCGCTGCCACAAACCATTCATATTTCTCCCCCTGCCAGAACCCCGGACGGCGAACCACACTCCGGAACTAGTGCGCGGGCCGTCGAAACCCGCGCAAATTACGCACAGTCTTATCCACACCTGTGGATAAGCGGTATTTCCTTCGCAACCTTCAACAATTTGACGACCCAAGACGCCGGACTATCAACTTGTCCGGGTTACGATCGGTTCTCTTCCGCTTGAAACTCTGATCGAGAAAACGAGCGATGTACACGCGCTTCGAAGCCATAGCTCTCGCGCCGCGGATGAACCTGTCAGTGGAAATTGGTTCTGAGAAGTACGAAGTGTGCGGCCAAGAGAACGTGATAAACTTATTTCGCGATGAGGACAAGCGCGGGAAAAATTTCCGCGCTATACGCGCGGATTGAAAAGGAAATTTCTTGCGCGAGTGATCGCGCGTCACGCGCGCAAAATTTCACGCCGATCATGGGATCGCGTGCATCCGCTCTACAAGCCATCATCTGCGATCGCCAATTTTCTCGTCGCCGCGCAGATTGTGTTCGTTGTCAAGCGTCTGATCGAATTTTTTTTTGCGATCGCGAAAATATTTTTTGATCGCGCCGTAATCGTCAGGAAAATTGCGATGACATCACGCAAAAAATCAGATGAACTCTTCCATCGCGCCACTGTTAAGATTCCTGGTGCGGTGAATTCTCCCGTCCGCGCGTGGAAGGCCGTCGGTTCAACGCCAATCTTCATCGAAAGTGGCAGCGGTGCAACATTGATCGATGCAGACGGCAACAATTTTCTCGACTACGTTTGCTCTTACGGCCCCGCCATCCTCGGACATGCTCATCCGCGCGTCACGCAGGCGATCGCCGATCAGGCGCGGCACGGCTTGGGCTTCGGCGCACCGACGCGGCTCGAGGTTGAGCTCGCGGAATTGATCTCGTCGGCGATCGAATGCGCGCAAAAGGTGCGGCTGGTCAGCTCGGGAACCGAAGCCGGCATGACCGCGCTCAGGATCGCGCGCGCGGCCACCGGGCGCCCAAACATAATCAAGTTTGACGGATGCTATCACGGCCACAGCGACTCGATGCTGGTGCGTGCCGGCTCTGGCGCGATGACTTTTGGTCAACCCGACAGCGGCGGCGTGCCGCCGGCGCTCGCTGCGATGACGATGGTTGCACGATATAACTCGATTGAGACAGTCGAAGGTCTATTCCGCGCGGCGCCTGACAAAATCGCCGCCGTGATCGTCGAGCCCGTCGCCGCCAACATGGGCGTGGTAAATCCTGACCCCGGCTCGCTCAAGGCTCTCGCCGAAATCGCGCATCACAACGGCGCGCTTCTGATTTGTGACGAAGTTATATCCGGGTTCCGACTCTGCTTCGGCTCGGTTGCCGAAGACATGGGTCTCGCGCCCGACCTGATCATGCTCGGAAAAATAATCGGCGGCGGAATGCCGGTCGGCGCCGTTGCCGGCCCCGCGAAGATCATGGACTTGCTCGCGCCGATTGGCCCGGTGTATCAGGCGGGAACGTTGTCGGGAAATCCGCTTTCTGTTCGCGCCGGTCTCGAAACGCTTCGCATTCTGAAAGAGACCAATCCATACGCCGCGCTCGACGACGCCGGCGCACGCCTCGAAGCCGGACTTTGTGCCGCGCTGAAGAAAAATCGCGAGCCGGGATGCGTCAATCGCGCTGGATCTTTGCTCACGATGTTCCTCGGACCCGAGCGCGTGCGCGACGCCGACGAAGCTCGCACCTCCGACTCGGCGAAGTTCGCCAAATTTTTCCATGCCATGCTCGATCGCGCCATCAACCTCCCGCCGTCGCAGTTCGAAGCCATGTTCCTCTCGACGGCGCACACCAACATCGATATCGACCGCACTATTGCCGCTGCCGCCGAGTCGCTTGCCGATCTCGCGCCAGCGAAATCATGAGGCCGCGATGCCGCTGAGCACCGGCAGGATGATGCGCTTCGCCTCGATCGGCTTCGAATTTGCCTGGCCAATGATCGCGGGCGCAATCCTCGGCCATTACCTTGATCTTTACTTCCACACCGACCCGTGGCTGACGCTCGCGATGTTCCTGCTCGGCGTTTTCATCGGCTTCTACCGGCTGATCCAGGAACTCGCGATGTTTCAGCGCGAGAACCGCGAGTCTTGATTGCCCCGCGCCACCGGCTAATCTTTTCGGCAACGGCTTGAGCGTTCTCAATATCTCGAGGTCAAATCGAATGTGCAGGAATATCAGAATCCTTTTCAATTTCGATCCGCCTGTCACCGACGACGAGATTCGCGCCGCCTCGCTTCAGTTCGTTCGCAAAATCAGCGGCTTCAACAAACCGTCGAAGGCGAACCAAGGTCCTTTCATCGCCGCGATCGATGAAATAGCCCGCGCCTCAACTCGACTTCTTCGCTCGCTCGAAACCAATGCGCCGACGCGGAATCGCGAACAAGAGGCCGCAAGGGCAAAAGCTCGCGCCGCGGAAAGGTTCGGTACCTGAACCGGATGGTCACGTCTTCGTGGTCAGTGCCGACCATTGCGTCGATCCAGCGCACCACCTTCGTGCTGGTCGCCGTCAGCGCCGCGATTCTCGCTTTGTTCGCCTCGGCCTCTGTGGCCGTGGGATGCCTGCTCGGCGGTGCGGTCGTGATCGCGAATCTCTGGATCCTGGCTGCGCTCGGCGGCCTGTTGCTGGCGGCGTCCGGCGCCGGAATTTCGGGTGCGGCCGCCAAATTGGGTGCGCTCGCGATTCCGATGAAACTGCTCATCGTCGTCGGCCTCGTCTATCTGGTTTTCACCCGCGCCCGCGTTGACGGGATGGGTTTCGGCATCGGCGTCTTGACTCAGATGGCGGCTATCATTATTGAAACCGGGCGTGCTTCGCTCCGCGGCGTCGCCTAAGATCGCCGCGGCGGAGAAATTCAATTGCAGCATTCGGTAAATTTCCTCGAACTGATCGGCGGCGGCAGGATTCCCGAGGTGCTGCTCGGCACCTGGATCGTGATGGGCATCCTGCTCGTCTTCGGATTTCTCGCGCGCGGCGCGCTTGCCGCCGCCGCGGATCCAATAGTCCCCGACGAAGGCATCAGCGTCCGCTCCGTCGCGGAGATGGCGGTCGAGTGGCTCGACAGTTTCGTAAACGAAGTCACCGAGATGCACGGCTATCGCGCGATGGTGCCGTTCTTCGGATCGCTGTTTATCTTTATCTTGTTCTGCAACTTCTTCGGGCTGATCCCGGGGATGGAACCTCCGACCGGCGACTCCGATCTGACCTTCGCGCTCGGCATCACCTGCTTCGGCTATTTCATCTACCAGGGCTTCGCTTCGAAGGGCGTCTGGTATTTGAGAAGCTTCCTCGGCCCGTATCTGCCGTTGGCAGTGCTGATGTTGCCGATTGAGCTGGCTGACAACCTGTTCCGGCCCTTTTCGCTTGGCATTCGTCTCTACGCCAACATGTTTGCCGATCATACTGTGCTCAGCATTTTCACTGGCCTGACCAAGCTGATTATACCGCTCGCGTTTTACGCGCTCGGTGCGATTGTGTGCGTCATCCAGGCGATCATCTTCATGGTACTCGCGATGAGTTATGTTCGACTGGCCGCGAGCCACGATCATTAGCTACGAGACAATGGCGTTTTTTCGCGCCAGGGATTCCGTCCGGAATTCGAGGTGGTAGAGGAAGAGAGGTGGCCGGATTCGGCACCCGCGGCGCGCGAAAGAGAAGGAGGATAGAAAATGTTACGACGGACGGGAACTGTAATCACGATGGTCGGGATGGCCATCCTGGCGTCGCCGCTGCTCGCGATGGCGCAGGAGGCTGCCAATGCCGGCGGCTCAAGCGCGGCATTTCGCGGCGGCCTGATTGCGATTGGCGCCAACATCGGTGTCGGTATCGCCGCGTTCGGCAGCGGACTCGGCCAGGGCCGGATGGCGGCCTCTGCGATGGAGTCGATAGGGCGCAACCCCAACAGCGCCGGCGCAATCTTCGTGCCCATGATCATCGGCCTCGCGTTCATCGAAGCCCTGACCCTGTACGCGCTCGTGATCGCGTTCTTCCTGCAAGCGAAGGTTTAGCGACTGCGCAGACGCACAGTGCGTCAATGAAGGCGGGGCCCACTCGGGCCCCGTTCCTTTTTCTGAATCCCTCGCCCGTTACTTCACGAGAGAGGTTAGGTGAGGGTTCTGCGGATTCAGCCGCAATTTTGAATCACCGCCGCTTCGCCCCTTGCAGGATGTCGAACGGCGCGCGACTCTTCTCGCGCTTCAACAGCACATACGTTGCACCTGCGCCGCCGTCCGCCGCCCGCGCGGTCGTGAATGCCAACACGTGCCCGCCGATCGCGCCGTGCGACAGCCATCCCGCCGACGCATGCTTGAGCACTGAATGCCCGCCCGGCGATCTTAAGCCTCGCCCGTGCACGACCAGCACCGTGCGCAGCCCCTTGCGCACCGACCCGATGATGAATTCCTTCAGCGCTTCCTTCGCCGCCCCTTGGATCATCCCGTGCATGTCGAAATGCGCCTGCACGGCGAACTCGCCGCGCCGAAGCTGCGACACCAGCCGCGGGTCCAGCCCGACGCGGTATCCCTCAACGTATTCGTCGGACTCCGTGATATCGAACGGTGCCTGTCCCGATACCAGGTCCGACAGTCGCGCGATCACCTCCGCGTCTTCATCGACGATCGTGTGGGTCGTAGGCGGCTCAACCGGGATCCGCGCCCGCGCGTCGCCGTTGCGATGCAGCGGCCGTACACCCTCGAGCGCACGCCGGAAGTAGGAGTCGTCGTCGAGCGGTTCTGCAACAGGCTCCGCGGGTTTTTCCACGGCAGGCACGGCGGGCGCCGCGGCCTTGGACATGATCGCCGGCGGCGCCTTCGGTATCTCGCGCCCGGCCAGTAATTTCTTCAGATCTTTGAACGGCGACGCGAAGACGCGCTCGTCGTCGGGCGTCGCCTTTCGTTCGCCGTCTCGCTCGTCGTCGCGGCGAACGTGCTTTCGCTTTTTTGCCATCGGAAAGGGCCGCAGGTTCGGGGATCGATCACAGATTACGCTGCGGACGCAACGCGGTTCAAACCGCCGCGCAATCCGCAAGCGATTCGAGGATAAAATCGCAGGCAAAGATGATGCGCATCCGGCGCGCATCGACTACACTTGTCGCGAACTACTTCGATTTTCCGATGTGAGGGCCCTCAAGATGCGTCGTGTCATCAAAATCGCCGCCGCAATTGCCGGAGCCGTCGTCATTTTCGTCGGCGCGATTCTCTTCTACGCCGCGACCAACCTCAATTCGATCATCGCCGAGCGCCGCCAGAACATTCTCGACAAGGTCAGCACCGCGCTCGGCCGCCCGGTTCACGCCGAAGACATCAAAGTGACCCTCGGATGGGGCATCTTGGCCGACGTCACCGGCGTCCAGGTCGCCGACGATCCCGACATCTCGAAAAAACCGTTCATCGAGGCCAGCAACGTTTACACCCGGCTCCAACTGATGCCGCTGCTCGCACGCCGCATCGAAGTTACCGAAGTCGTGCTCGACAAGCCGGTGATCCGAATCATTCAGACTCGCGACGGCAAGCTCAACGTCTCGACCCTCGGCCGAAAGAAAATCCGGACGGAAGAGGAAGCGGGCGGAAACGAAGGCGCCAAGGGCGGGCAGGAAGAGTCGCCGATGGCTGAAGCGGGGCGCGCGCCGTCGGCGCTGGGCTCGCTGCTCGTGCAGAATTTCACAATTAACGACGGCACGCTGACCTACGAGACCGAGGGCGCGGCGGGCGGCGCCACGGTCAATAACATCGACCTCCAGATCCGCGACTTCGGCTTCAACGCGCCCTTCACGGTGGCGGTTACTTTCGCCGCGCTCGGCGATCAGCAGAACTTCGATCTCTCGGCGACGGCGGGGCCGCTGATCAGCAACGGCGTGCTCGACCTCGACGCGATCCCGCTGACCGCCACTGCCAAGATCGGGCCGATTCTCCCGACCCAGCTCCAGACCATCCCGATCCTCGCGAAGGCGATTCCGCCCAAGCTCTCGATTTCCGGCCCGCTCGGCTTTGACGCCACGGCTGACGGCACGGTTCAGTCGATCAAATTCACCGTCTCGAGCGATTTGAGCGCGCCCGCGATCGCTTTCGGCGACAGCTTCAACAAGCCCGCCGACCAGCCGCTGAAGATTTCCGCCGAGGGCTCGCGGACCGGCTCCGCCGTGGAAGTTAAGGTCGCCAACGTCACGCTCGGCGACCTCGAAGCGAAGGCGACGAATATCAAAGTCGGCGGCGGTGCTACCGCGGCGCGCGTCGATACCAACAACTTCGACATCGCTTCGCTCGCCAAAATGATCCCGGCCGTCGCCAAATACAACCTCGCCGGCAAGACCGAGATTCATGCCGACGCGAGGCTCGCCGACGGCAAGGCTTCGGCCAACGGCACCGTCGCGCTCGCTGGGGTCGGCTTGACGATACCCGATCAGAAAGTGCCTCCGCTGAGCAACCTCAGCGGTAACATCAAGCTCGCCGACACCAGCGCCGACATCGGGCCGCTGACATTCAACCTTGGCCCGCAGCAGGCTTCTTTGAAGGCGCACGTCGATCAGTTTCAGCCGTTGGTCATGAGCTTCGAGCTGAATGCGGCCGCGGTCCGTCTGGCGGATTTCGTGCCCTCGCGGCCGCCCGACGAAGTGATCAACCAGCTTTTCGCCAAGGGCGCCGCTTCGACCGCCAGGCAGACCGGCCCGGTCATCGACGCCGACATCACGTCGCCGTCGGGCAACCTCGCCAACGTGGCGTACCAGAACCTGAAACTGTCGCTCTCGCTCGCCGGCAAGCTCGCCCGGGTGACCTCGCTCAAGCTGAAGGCGTTTTCGGGAGATATCGTGGCGACCGGAAGCACAACACTTGAGGCGGCGGCGCCGATGGCGGCGTCGATCAGTTTTACCAACCTCGATATTCAGCAGGCGCTCGACTCGCAGAAGTCCAAGGCGGCCGGCACCGTTCGCGGCACTCTCGGCGGAAACATCAACGTCACCGCAAAGACCGGCAGCTTCGACGAGATGAAGCCGACGCTGAAGGGCAGCGGCAAGCTGGTGATGACCAACGGCAAGCTGATCGGCGTCAACGTCGGCGGCCAGGCGCTCAAGAAAGTGCAGAACCTGCCCGCGATCGGCAACCTGGTGCCCGACGCGGTCGTCAGGAACCATCCCGAGCTGTTCAGCAACCCCGACACCGACATCCAGTTGGCGAGTCTAACCTTCGTTCTCGCCGACACGCGCATCACCTCGCACGACATCAAGGTGCAGACGGTGGATTACAACCTGCTCGGCGACGGATGGTTCGACATGGACAAGAATATCGACCTCGCCGCGCGCATCGTGCTCTCGCCCCAATTCAGCAAGGAGCTGATCGAGCAGAAGAAAGAAGTCGCGTACATCGCGAATCAGGACGGGCAAATCGACATCCCGCTGCAGGTCGTCGGCCAATTGCCCAAGCCGCAGATCCTCCCCAACGTGACCGAACTCGCGCAGCGGGCAGGAACGCACGCCGTCCAGTCCCAGGGTGAGAAGTACATCGGCAAGTTCCTGGGCAAGAAGGGCCTGCCGGGAGGATTGGGAAAATTCCTCGGCGGCGACTCGGGCGGTGGCAGCAACTCCGGCAGCGGCGGTGGCAGCAGCAACGGCGGCTCACCATCCGGCAACTCCACCCCGCCGCCAAATCCACTGGATCAGCTGAAGAAATTGTTCTGAAAAAACGCTGCGGTGTTCATCAGATTCGTTATCAAGCGCCTCGATGCCGACTCGGGGCGACGACAGGGTTTATTCCAAGCCGCAAAGGAACTACGGACATCCGGCGATTTGTCCGCGCAAGATACCGTCCGGCTTGAGGCTCTATCGACTTGGTTCAACCGCCATCTTGAAAAACCGACACGCCTTTCTTAGTCAAACCGCCCTAACCGCAAGGCGCAAGCGATCAGTTGGTTCAAAATGGGGGCGACGGCACACATCAAAAGAATGCGAGAGTTTCAGGCGGTTCTGGAACGCTACGGTATTGCCGTCGAAGTCATCACAACGACTAGACCCGGATACATCGTCTATGAGGATGGGTTTCAGGTTGCTGCCAATCCATTCGCTGATACGCCGACATGAATTCGCATTCACAATCACCCACTACCGAGCTTTGCTGAATTCACACGCGCTCAGAGCAGAAACAGAATCTTGAATCGCGCACCAAAAAGGCGCGCTGAATAAGGTTCCCTCACCTTAGATCCTCTTCCTGCGGGAAAGGGGAGGAAGGAGCGGGCCGGTTTACGCAAAGCTCTCATTGCGGGGAGAGGAGACAGAGAGATCACCTCTGCCACACAAAACCTCCTAACAGGGACGAAGTCCCGCATCCTGTCCTAATACTGGGTGCAGGGGTCACCCCTGCCGAAGGAAGCGTGAAACCCACCGCGGGTTTCACATACAATCAAGTGATTCCCCCTGAGTTGCGCACCCGCTACAAATTCATCTGCACGATCGTCGCGCCCGCGCCGCCGTGATGCGGTACCGCGCCGCGAAACGACGCGCAATACGGCGACGTGCCCAGATATTCCGCCACCGCCTTCCTCAGTGCACCCGATCCGATCCCGTGTACGATCCGCACCTCCGCGCGATTGGTCAGGAACGCATTGTCGAGAAATTCCTCGAGCTTGCGCAGCGCGTCCGTCGTGCGCATCCCGATCAGATTCAACTCGTCGCGCTCGCCCCCCTCGATGCTGAAAGTGACGGTCGCCGCCTTCGGCCGCACAGTCCGAATTTCCGCCACGCTCGCCGCCGACCTGCGCAACCGCTCGGGCGCGACTTCGATTCTGAGCCCGCCGCGGCTGATCACCGCCCGTCCCGCATCGAGCGCGATCAGTTCGCCGCGGATATCGCCGACCTCGACGCTGTCGCCCACCTTCAGCGGCGCGTCGGACTCCGGCGCAACCTCGGCCGCCGGCGCCAGGCTCTCCAGTTTCGCCGCCGCCTTCGTGATGAACCCCTTCAGGTCCGTGCGCGATTTCGACCGCGCTTTCAGCTCGTCCATCAGCGCCGCGCCGTCGCGCCTCAGCTCCTCGATCAATTCCGCGACTTCCGCCCGCAGCCGCTTGCGCTCCAGCCCGGCCCGCTCGCGTGTTTTTTCGATGTCCTGGATCGCTTGGTGCTCGACGCCGGCCAGACTGACTTCGCGCTCGCGAAATTTTTCGGCCTGCGCATTCAGCCTGGCGCGCTCTGCGTCCAGTCGTTTCAGCGCGTCGGTCAGCTCGATCGTCCCCGCACCCATCGATTGCTCGGCCGCGCGGATTATCTCCTCCGGCAACCCGAGCCTGCGCGCGACCGCGAGTCCGTAACTCTGCCCAATCGTATGCGGCTTCAACCGATACAGCGGTGCCAGATGCTCGGCGTCAAAATCCACCGCCGCTGCCTCGAATCCGGCTTGCGAGTATGCGTGCAGCTTCACCGCCGTCGAATGTGTCGCAATCGCCAGCATGCAGCGCCGCGTCCCGAGATGGTTCATCAATCCGATCGCGAGCGCCGCGCCCTCGGCCGGGTCGGTGCCGGCGCCCGGCTCGTCCAGAATCACCAGCGCCGGCTCTTCCAGCGACCTGACTATCTCCGACAGGTTCGCGATATGCCCGGAAAAACTCGACAAGTTGGATTCGATCGACTGC
>JBOHWI010000555.1:0-1883 GCA_050736675.1 Binatus sp. (SeqCode) | reverse complement strand
CCACGGGGATCATGCCGATCACAGTCGCGGTGCCGCCGGCCTTGAGCGAGTTGAACGCCTGTTCCGCGGCTTTCTTGAGCCCGATCGCTTCGAATGAATAATCGACACCGCCGCCGGTGAGCTTGCGGATTTCGTCGACCGGATCGCTGTTCGACGCATCGACGGTGTCGGTCGCGCCGAGGCGGCGAGCCATCGCGAGCTTGCCCTCGAACATATCGACCGCGATTATTTTGCGCGCGCCGGCGATTCGCGCGCCCTGGATTGCCGCCAGTCCGACGCCGCCCGCGCCGAAGACCGCGACCGTCGAGCCGGGTTCGATCTTGGCAGTGTTGAGCACCGCGCCGACGCCGGTGGTGACGCCGCATCCGATGAGCGCGGCGCGATCGAGCGGCAGGTCCTCGCGAATCTTCACCACCGCGTTCTCATGCAGCAGCATCTTCTCGCAATAGGACGAGATGTCGAGGAACTGGTTGACGGGCTTGCCCTTCTGCGAGATGCGCGGCTTGTCACTCGGATTGCGCTGGGTGGCTTGCTTGTTCGAGCATCGATTCGGATGGCCCGACATGCACTGCTCGCAGTTGCCGCAGAACACCGAGAGGCAGCAGATCACGTGGTCGCCCGGCTTCACGTAGGTCACCTGCCTGCCGACTTCCTCGATGATGCCGGCGGCCTCGTGGCCGAGCACGGCGGGGGCAGGGTACGGATAGAAACCGTCAACGAAATGCAGGTCGCTGTGGCATACGCCACTGGCGACGGTTTTGATCAGGACTTCGCGGTCCTGCGGCTTGTCGAGTTCGACGTCCTCGATGCTGAGGGGCATCTGGGGCCCGTGGAAAACTGCGGCTTTCATGCTGTGCTCCTTGAGTGTGGCGATTTTTTCAGTGACGCGCGAGCAAGATCATTCGTCGCCCGCCGTGGCAATTACCTTACTTACCACACTGACGGCGCATTTCCAGTGCGGAAATGCGGTAATCCGCTAGGCGCGCGCACCGAAGCAGATCGTTTCGTTGCTGAGCCGCACGACGCCGCCGGCCGTGGCGTATTCCCGCGCCGACGTTACGATTGCGTCGCGCACCTGGCGGGCGACCTCGGCCGGCATTTTCGAGAGCATCGCGCGAGTCCCGCCGATTTGGCCGCGGAAATCGGCGAACGAGTCCGGCGACGGGAACTCGAACGTTACAATCAGCCGTTCGATCGTTAGCTCGCGAAAGCCGGCTGCGGTCAGAGCGCGTTCGAGGATCGACGTATCCGCAAGCCGGGTCGGGTCGGGCGCGTTTGGCGGCGGCACGATCCCTGTAATCCGCCGTATCGCGTCGCGCGCGAGGCCGCACATCGGCACCTTGTCCGCTACCGACCAGACCGCGGTCGCGAAGCGCCCGCCCGGTTTGAGCGCGCGATGCAGTCCGCGGACGAGCCCGTCAAGATCGGGCATGAACATGAGACCCCATCGGCAGAGCACGGCATCGAACGAATGCGCGTCGAGTTTGAGCGACTCGGCGTCGGATTCGACGAGTTCGACGTTCTTAAAACCCGCAGCGTCAATCCGCTCGCGCGCGATCGCGAGCATCGCGGGGGACATGTCCACGGCGACGACGCTTCCCGATTGTCCGACGGCGCGGGCGGTGGTCAGCGCGGGCTCGCCGCTCCCGGTGGCGATATCCAGGACGCGTTGGCCCGCGCGCACTTGCGCCAGCTCGACCAGCCGGTCGTTAACGCTCTGCGCGGCGCGCTCGAACGTGGGCCACCATCGCTTCCATCCCTCGGCGCTGTCGTCCCACGCCGCCTTCTGCTGGTTTTTCAGTTTCAGGAGGTCGGCATTCTGATCGCTCATCGTAGCTTCACCTTCGCAGCACGGTTACGCCGCGCAGCCGCGCGACCACATT
>JBOHWI010000554.1:0-12684 GCA_050736675.1 Binatus sp. (SeqCode) | reverse complement strand
ATGGGCGCCAACGTCATCGGCGTCGACCTCGATTCGACCAAGCTCGAGCTCGCCAAGGGCATGGGCGCGGCGTACGTGATCAATGCCAAGAAAACCGATCCCCTAAGCGCGATTTTCGATATCACCGGCGGCGGCGCGCACGTTGCCGTCGACGCGCTCGGAGTCGCCGCCACCTGCCGCAACGCGATCATGAGTCTGCGCAAGCAGGGCCGTCATCTACAGATTGGGCTGACGACCGCGGCCGAGCAGGGCGAAATCCCGATGCCGATCGATCGCATCGTCTTGATGGAACTCCAGCTAATAGGCTCGCTCGGGATGCAGGCGTCGCACTATCCCGCGATGCTGCAGATGGTCGTAGCGAAAAAAGTCACGCCCAAGGCGATGGTGACGGGGACCTGCGGGCTCGATGGCATAAATAAAATCTTCAACGAGATGAACACGTTCCAAAACGTCGGCGTTACGGTGATCAACAACTACAACTGACACGCTCACCGGTCCCCCTTCCCTCGCCTCTGTGATTCTGACCACGGCGAGCATCGCGAGCCCCTCCGTCATCCTGACGAAGCGAGCAACGCGAGCGGCAGGAAGGATCTCGGACAGCTTCGCGCCAGCGAAGCCGGTTCCGGTCTCTGAGCGGCTGCATCCAATTACGCCCGGAACCTCTTTTATGGAGCTCCAAATTTGATGAGAATGAAACTCCCGCTAATCGCCTTTGCACTGTTACTCGCCGCCTTCACGACGCCTGCGTCGTCGCGAGCGCAGGATCCTTCGAAAGGCATCAAGGTCGAAGTCATCGGTTTTCGCAACGACAAAGGTCTACTGCGATGCTCGTTGTGGTCGGGACCCGACGGATTCCCGCGCGACGGCTCTCACATATGGAAGCACGCCTCGGCGCCGGTAAAAGATCGGAGCGGCGAATGCGTCTTCGGCGGAAATATCCCCGCCGGCGATTACGCAGTTACGATTTTTCACGATGAAGACGCCAGCGGCAAATTCAAGTCAAATTTTATCGGCTACCCGCTCGAAGGCTATGGCTTTTCGAACAACGTGAATCCGCAGTTCAAAGCGCCTGGTTTCGACGAGTGCAAATTTCTCTACGACGGTAGCCGATGGAAGCAGATACCGATTAAGATGATCTACCGATGATGAAAGCAGTAATCGTTGAAAAGCCGGGCAACGAAGACGCGCTCAAAATCGGCGAAGTCGCTGAGCCTTCAATCAAGCCCGACGAAATCCTGATTCGCGTGCGCGCCGCGGGCGTGAATCGCGCCGACATTTTACAACGGCAGGGATTTTATCCACCGCCGCCGGGCGCATCGGAGATTATCGGGATGGAATGCGCGGGCGAAGTCGCGGCGGTCGGCGCTGCGGTCACCGGATGTAAAGTCGGCGAACGCGCGATGGCGTTGATTCCCGGCGGCGGCTACGCCGAGAAGGCCGTCTCGCACTTCGGCTCCGCGATGAAGATTCCCGCCGCGCTCAGTTTCGAGGAAGCCGCCGGAATCCCCGAAGTCTTTCTGACGGTGTATTTGAATTTCTTCATGCTCGCCGCCATCAAGCGCGGCGAGACCGCCTTGATTCACGGCGGCGGCAGCGGTATCGGCACCGCGTCGATTCAACTGCTGAAACAAGCCGGCGTGCGTGTGATCGTAACCGCGGGCTCCGAGGACAAATGCGAGCAGTGCCGCAGGTTGGGCGCCGACGTCGCAATCAACTACAAGAGCGGCCACTTCGCGCCCGCAGTGAAGACCGCGACCGGAGGCCGCGGCGTCGACGCGATCCTCGACAGCATCGGCGGCGCCTACCTGGGCGGAAATATCGAGTCGCTCGCGCAAAGCGGCCGCCTTATCCTCATCGGCCTGATGAACGGGACGCGCGCGGAGCTCGATATGGCCGCGGTTCTGCGCCGTCATCTGAAAATATTCGGCTCGACTTTGCGCAGCCGCCCGGCTGCCGAGAAAGCGCAGATAGTCGCGGCGTTCCTCACGCAATTCGGCGCCGCACTCGACGCCGGCAAACTGCGTCCGCCAATCTACAAAGTACTTCCCGCCGCCGAAGCCCCGACCGCCCATCGCATGATGCAATCGAGCGAACACTTCGGCAAAATCATCCTCAAGTTCGACTGATGGCTTTCTTGACCCAGTCGCGCGCCGGTAATAGTCTCGCCGCCACGGTCAGATCTCGGAGAATCTCGTGAAAGTCACCCTCATCATCTTCATAAACCGCCTACTCGTTGGGTGAAGATACTTCGATAGCTGGCTTGAAAGAGCCTCGGGCGTCGAAGCCCGGGGCTTTTCTTTTTGCGCGGCGTCGCGCTGCGCATGAGATTTACAAATGGATTTGAATCGACAAGACAACGAACCAATCGGCCGCCGCAGCGTGCTCTTTCGCCACGCTGACTTCATGAAACTCTGGACCGGCGAGACGGTCTCGCTGTTCGGCACGCGGATGGGCGACGTGGCCATCAGCTTTGCCGCAGTGATCGCGCTCAAGGCGACTCCATTCCAGATGGGCATCCTGGCCGCGGCGGGAATCGTACCGACGCTCGTGCTCGGCCTGTTCGCTGGAGTGTTGGTCGATCGCATGCGCCGCCGCCCGATTCTGATTGGCACCGACATCGGCCGCTTCATTGTATTGGGCACAATCCCAGTTGCGGCGATGTACGCGGCGCTGACGATGGTGCAGCTGTGCCTGGTGATGCTCGCCTACTCGGCGCTCGATCTCTTCTTCGATGTCGCTTACCGGTCCTACCTGCCGTCGCTGGTCGAGCGCGAAGATTTGCTCGACGCCAACAGCAAGCTCACCGCCAGCGCCGGAGTGGCCGAAGCCGGCGGCTTCGCGCTCTCGGGATGGCTCGTGCAGTGGCTAACGGCGCCATTCGCGATCCTGATCGATGCGATTTCGTTCCTCGCGTCGGCCACGGCGATCGCACTTATCCGCAAGCCCGAACCTACACCTAAGCCGCGCGCCCGCGACGCCAGTGTTGCGCGCGACATCGCCGACGGCGCGCGCCTGATATTCAGCGACGGCCGTCTGCGCGCGTTTGGAATCAACGCAATCGTGGGCGGATTCGCGAACAGCCTGGTCGGCACGCTCTATATGTTGTACGTGGTGAACGCACTTGGCTTCCGGCCGGGCGCGCTCGGTATGATCTTCGCCGTCGGCGGCGCCAGCTCGCTGTTCGGCGCGCTCGCCGCGCGCTGCGCCGCCGATTACTTCGGCACCGGAATGGCGATGGTTGCCGGACTCGGGATCGAAGGCGTCGCGTACATGGTTTTGCCTATCGCGCGGGGCGCGAGCGTTGGTTCGGTCGCGCTGCTGGTCGCGCAGCAACTGGTCGGTGACGGTGCGGCGACGGTCTATTTCATCAACGCCGTCAGCCTGATCCAGACGATCACGCCCAAGCCGATGCTTGGCCGCGTCAACGCGAGTTTGCGCTTCGTACGACTCGCCAGTGTGCTTGCCGGGCAACTCGTCGCGGGAATTGCAGGCGGGGTGATCGGGCTGCGTCCGACGATTGCGATCGGAGCGGCGGGTTTGTGGGTGACCGCGGCGCTGCTCGCATTTTCCGACGTCGGGTCGCTTACCGGGATGGCGGAGCCCTCCGCGCGGTCCGTCGCCTATTGATGAAATGGAAGAAAGTGGGGCGCAATTTCGCGACGCTGACGGGCGTTCGGGCGCGCCTTCTGGTAGCATTCGGGAGAGACAGCGTGAACCCGTGAAGCACAAACCGATCAAACCCAACGCGCTCAAACCGGGCGACACAGTCGCGGTCGTCGCGCCGGCAGCGTCGATCGAACGGGCGCATCTCGAGCGCGGCGTCAACGTGCTTGGCTCGATGGGCTATCGAGTCAAAGTGTCGGAGCGCGCGCTGGCGCGTTCCGGGATTCTGGCCGGCGACGACCGCGAGCGCGCCAGCGAGCTTCAAAAATATTTCGCCGACCCCGAGGTCAAGGCGATCTTTTCCGCGCGCGGCGGTTACGGATGCGGCCGGCTGCTGCCGATCCTCGACTTCAAGTCGATCGCCGGCACTCCGAAAATCTTCGTTGGGTTCTCGGACGCAACTTTTCTACTCAACGCGCTGGTCGATCTCGCCGGGATGGTGTCGTTTCACGGGCCGATGGTCGCGATGGATTTTTCGAGAGGACTGAGCCCGCACGCGCTCGAGCACATGAAAGGTCTGCTGGGCGGCAAACTTGACGGCTTTGAACTCGAGGCGCGCGAGGCGATGCATCCGGGGAGCGCGGAAGGCGAGGTCATCGGCGGATGCCTGTCGGTGCTGGTCGCGATGATTGGCACGCCGTATGAACCGCGCTTCGACGGACGAATCCTGTTCCTCGAAGACACCGGTGAAAAAGCTTATCGAATCGACAGGATGCTTGTGCAGCTGCGTCAATCGGGGGCGCTGGGCCGGCTTGCGGGAATCGTTTTTGGCGCGATTCGCGCGGTCGACGGCGACGAGCAAGAGACGCGGATGATCGCACGCTTCGCCGCCGAGCAGACGGCGGGTCTCGGATGCCCGGTGCTGTACGGAGTCGAGGCTGGGCATGGCACCGAGAATTTTACGATTCCGTTCGGCGTGACGGCGCGGATCGATTCTGCGGCGCGCCGAATTATTTTCACTGAGCCGGCAGTTACGCGGTAGCTGCCGCCTTCCGGAGGTGTTGGGCGTTGGGATGGAGCGAGGTTGAGCAGGCTTTCAACGACGCCGTCGAGCAGCAGGTGATTCCGGGCGCGACGGTGGTCGTGCGGCGCGGCGCCGAGGTTGCGTTCGAGGGCGCATTCGGATTCAGATCGCTCGAGCCGGATCGCTCGCCGGCCAAAATCGAAACCGTTTACGACTTGTCGTCGCTGACCAAGGCGTTGGCGACGACGGTCGCGGTGATGCTGCTGGCGCGCGACGGCAAGTTTCGCCTCGACGATCGGGTGACGCGGTTTTTCCCGAATTTTGGAGTGCACGGCAAGACCGCAATCAGCTTTCGGCATCTGCTGGCGCATTGCTCGGGCCTGGCGGCGTGGCGCCCGTTCTACCAGCGGATCGCGGATATCGAAAAAAGCGGGCGGGTCAACTTCATGGCGAGCCACGGCGCCAAGGAGTTCGCGTACGAGGAAATTCATCGCGAGAAGCCCGAGGCCGCGCCCGCTACGAAGACTATCTACTCGGACCTCGGATTTATCCTGCTGGGCGAGACGATCGAGCGAGTTACGAGCGTGCCGCTTAACCGATTCTGCCGCGAGAAAATTTTCCGCCCGTTGGGCCTGCGTGCGACTGACTATATCGATATCTCGCTGGTCCGCTCGCGGCGCCTGGAGCCGGTCGCCGACATGTTCGCGCCGACCGAAATGTGTCCTTCGCGCAAGCGGCTGCTGGTCGGCGAGGTTGACGACGAAAACGCGTTCGCAATGGGCGGCGTCGCCGGCCACGCCGGACTGTTCGCGCCGGTGCGCGAGGTCGATCGGATCGCGCGCGAGCTGATCGCGTGTTACGCGGGGCGTTCGGATTTCGTGCCACAGAAAATAATCCGTGAATTCTGGACCCGCGACGCGACCGTGCCCGGCTCGACGTGGGCCCTCGGATGGGACACGCCGTCGGCCGAGCACTCCAGTTCCGGTTATCGGTTTTCGCCCGCGGCGGTCGGCCATCTCGGATTCACCGGCACTTCGATCTGGATCGAGCCGGAGAGCGAAATTGCGATCTCGATGTTGACCAATCGCGTCCACCCGCGTCGCGACAATCAAAAGATTCGAGATTTTCGCCCCAGGATTCACGACTTGATCATGGATGCGCTCGCCGGTGGTTGATTCGGCCGGCGCGGCGCGCCTCGCGCGGATTCCAGTCTCCGCCGAACGCGTGCATCTGGTCGGCGTCGGCGGCACTGCGATGGCGGCGCTGGCCGGCATGCTGGTCGAGCGCGGCTTCTCGGTCACCGGTTCCGACAATCAGCTCTACGAGCCGACGGCGTCGCTGCTCAAAAATTCGCGGGTCGGGCTGATGACGGGATTTTCACCGGCAAATCTTTCGCCCGCGCCCGACGTGGTGGTCGTCGGCAACGTAATCGTGCCGGCCAATCCCGAAGCCGTCGCGCTGCTTGCCTCACCGATTCCGTATCTCTCGATGCCCGAGGCGCTGTGGCATTTCTTTCTGAACGGCCGGCGCGTGCTGATGGTCGCGGGCACCCACGGCAAAACCACTTCGACCGCGATGATGGCGCACGTGCTCGAGGCGGCCGGACGCGATCCGTCGATGCTGGTGGGAGGCGTCGCGGTTGATTTCCGGTCGAACTACCGTCTTGGCCACGGCGCCGATTTCGTGATCGAGGGCGACGAGTACGACACCGCGTTTTTCGACAAGGGCCCGAAGTTTCTGCACTACCGGGCCACTGGCGCGATTGTCACGGCGGTGGAATTCGATCACGCCGATATCTATCGCGATCTCGAACATGTGAAGTCGAGTTTCCGTGCGCTGGTCGAGCAGATGGATTCGTCGCGCGTGCTCGCAGTATGCGCCGACTTTCCGCACGCGCTCGAAGTCAGCGCGTCGGCGCGCGCGCGGCGGCTCACGTACGGGCTGCGCGAAGGCGAATTCCGCGCGACGGACATTACTGTTGGCGCGGATGGCGCAAGATTTTCGGTGATGCGCGGTGGAGATCGAATCAGCGATTTGGTTCATCTTCCGATCGGCGGACGGATGAATGTCGCCAATGCGCTCGGCGTTTACGTCCTGCTGAACGCGTTCGGCGTCTCCGGCGACGAGATAGCCGGCGGGCTGCACAGCTTCAAAGGCGTGGTGAGGCGGCAGCAGGTGATCGGCGAGGCGGCGGAGGTGACTGTAATCGACGATTTTGCGCATCACCCGACCGCGATCGGCGTCACGCTCGAGGCAATCGCCGAACGGTTCGCCGGACGTCGGATACTTGCTGCGTTCGAGCCGCGCTCGAACACGGCGCGGCGCAACGTCCTCCAAAGTGCGTTCGCGGCCGCCTTCGATAAGGCGTCGCGGGTTTATCTGGGGCCCGTTTATTTCAAGGAAAACGATCCGATCGCGCCCGGTGAGCGGTTGGAAACAGACGCGCTGGCCGGTGCGATCAGTGGGCGCGGGCCTTGCGCGATCGCATGCGCGTCGAACGACGAAATCCTCGAGCGGATGCTCGCCGATGCACGCGCAGGCGATGTCGCGCTGTTCATGTCGAACGGGCCGTTCGAAGGATTGAAGGAGCGATTCCTGGCGGCGTTGCGGCTTAGGGAAGGGTCAATCACTTAATTGAATGCGGAACCCACCGTGTGTTCCGCACCTTCTTAGGCAGGGCAACTGCTTCACCTCAGTATCAAGATCAGTAGCCGAGGTTGGTATCCACTTGATTCAGCAGCGGGCGGTTGGCGGCGAAGCGTTTCAGATTTTCCGCGAACAGCTCACACGCCTTGTCGATGTAGCCGCGATTAGCGCCGGAGATGTGCGGCGTCAAGATAACATTTTCCAAATCCCACAGCGGGCTCGAGTCTTCCAGCGGTTCGCGCTCGAATACGTCCAGGCCTGCGCCGCCAATCTTTGCCGCGCTCAGCGCCGCGGCCATCGCGCGCTGGTCAATCACTTCGCCGCGCCCGATGTTCACCAGGTACGCACCAGGCTTCATTGCGGCGAGTTCGCGCTCGCCGATGAACTTGCGTGTGTGGTTGGTGAGCGGGAGCGTGACCGATACATAGTCGGATTCACGGAGGATCGTTTCGCGCTCCTTGGGGCCGAAGAAGCGGGCCGGAATCTTGCCCTCCGGATCGCCGAGCCCCGCAGGACACCATCCGGGATCGGCGCGGTCGAACGGGTCGCGCTTGAGCGCGAGCACCTTCATCCCGAATGCGGCCGCGAGGCGCGCCGTTTCCCTGCCAATCGATCCGTAGCCGACGATGCCCAGCGTCCGCCCGCGGATTTCGTCGACGCTCCCCATGAAGGCGCCTGAGCGCATCCACTCGCGGCGAGTCTGCGCGCGTATCGCGAGATGAATCCGATGCGCATACGCAAGCATCGAGGCGATCGTGTATTCCGCGATCGGCGTCGCATGAATTCCGCTCGCGGTCGTGACTGGAATCGCGCTGCCCTTGAGCGGCCCGCCGAGTACATGGTCGGCGCCGGCGCTGAGCAGTTGAATCCATTTGAGACCGCGCGCGCATTCCGCGAGGTCGTTGGGCATGCGAAACGTCAGGAGCACGTCGCATCCGGAACTGACGAACTCGTCAACTTCCGCGGGCGTTCGGCATTGGCGGTCGGCCAGTTCTGCGTCCGGGATTGCGCTCAGGATCGCGGCCCGATGCGCCGGTTGGAGCGCAACTGTGGATATTATCTTCATGACTGTATCGAACTCTCGCACGGGTTCGCGCGTGCTTCAAGGAAAAATCGTCCGGCTTGAGGAGATCGCGCGGCGGGCTTATATTTGCAGTGTTCTGTGTATGTCGATTTCATCGTCAAGCGCGATAAAATGAAGCTGCGAGAGATATTTGCGCTGGGAGTGGCGGCAGCCGCGCTGTTGGTTCTCACGCATCTTGCAGCCGCGCAGAACTCGCAGTTGGGTTCCGAGGGCGGTCCCGATTCCGCCAGTCACGGAATTGCCGGGCAGGGCAGCGACGATACGACGCTCGAGATAGCGCCGCAGCCCGGTTTGGTCGCGCCGAAGCCCGCCGTCAAGGAAATTCCCGGCGGCCGGAATTTTAATCCGGGCGAGGACAACGCGTCGATCGAGCCCAACTTCCGCCCTGGTACCGAAAACGGTACCGGCGACCTCGACAGCAACCTCAACGGCAACGGCAACAGCTACCGGCCGCACGCGCGGCCCTACCTCGGCATCACGGTGCAATACGTTACGAAGTGTTACATGGGCGGCGAGGAGCACGGGCTCGAGGTGCTGACGATCGATCCGAACAGCCCGGCGTCGGGGGCGGGGCTGCAGGCGCGGTCGGGAATGACGGCAGTCGGCGCCGCGGTTGAGACGTTGACCGGAATACTGCCGGGCGGATCGATTCTGGCCTCGAAGGCGCTGGCCACTTCCGGCGCGATGGGCCAGGGCGGAGATCTGATCGTCGCGATCGACGACAAGCGCGTGCGCGACCAGAGCGATCTGGCGGCTGCGATGTCGGGGCTCAAGCCGGGCGACACGATGTACCTCACGGTCATCCGCCCAAATGGGACCGACGAGCGCGCGGCGCACCAGACACTCAAGATAGCGGTGCGAGTCGGCGCGGTGGGCGAGCCAATCGCGAACGCGGCGCCGGCCGGCGGCGATAGCTACACGCACTAACTCGCGATTTCATCTCGCGATTGTTCATTTGGCGACGCGCCGGCGTGTCGGCGGGTAATTTTTCTGCTTGAGCCTCACTGATTTCGGACCTACTATCGAGACCGAGCGAAATCTGCGTCGAGGTGATCGGCCATGCGAAGTCCGAGGGTCCTCATCGGCTGGCCGCTGCTGGCGTTCCTGCTATCCCCTTGCGCGATCCTCGCGGCAGACAATTCCAACGAACACGCCTCGCCGCGGATAGCGGCGCAGCCAAACGACAACGAAAATCCGCGCCTGCCCGCGGGACAGCCGAACGACAGCGCGAATGCGCACGCCCCGGCGCGACAGCCGGGCGATTCGGCGACGCTGGAGGTTGCGCCGCAGCCGGCGGCCAAGGTTCCCGCACCCGACGGTCGCGAGAGCCAGGAGCAGCGCCTGTTTCGCCAGTCGCGGCAAGACGAGATCGCGAAGCTCAATCGCAACTTTCATCCGCACGATTCGGAGGACAGTCATCGGCCGTACCTGGGAATCGATCTCGAGTATTCGACGCAGTGCTATCTCGGGATGGAAGAGCATGGCTTCGAAGTCGTCAGCGTGTATCCCGACAGTCCGGCGTCGCGCGCGGGTCTGCAAGGGCGGATTGGAAGCACACCGACGGGCGACTTGGGCGCGCTCGGAAGCGTGCTGCTGGGCCCCGTCGCTTTGATCACGGTTCCACTGCTGCGGAAATCAGGGGCGCTGGGGACGCCCGGCGATCTGATCGTCGCAGTGGACGACGTGCGAGTGCGCACCAAAGAGGAAATTCTTCACGCGCTCGGCCGTCTCAAGCCGGGCGACACAACTTATATTACGGTGATTCGGCCGTTGCCCGGCGGATATCATCGCACGATGCGTATCGCACTGCATATCGATCATGAAACCGACGCGGCCGGCAAGACGATTCCGCCGCCGGGAGTAACGCCGGGCGCAGCGCCGTCGGCGGCGGCCGAAAGTGCTGCGAATTGAACCGACTCAGGCGAAGTGACGCCGGCTGATCGATCGACGCCCGCAGCTATTCGCTGTTCGCACACGGTTTTCTGCTATCATTTTTCGTAACGCAAGCGGCATGTGCGGTCCTCGCGCGCATCGCCGCAGGGCGAATTTGCGTATTGGGATCGAAAAAAGTTGCAACGGAGCCTCAGAGAAGCAGCCGGCGAACTCGAAGCGCGGCTCGCGGCAAATATCGAGCGGCGATTCCCGGTGATGGGACTGCGGGGCGCGGCCGGCGCGCTGATGATCCGCGAGATGCGGATCCGGCTGGTGCGTCCGATCGTCGCGATCACATCAACGGCGCCGGAAGCGGAGGCGCTGGCGGGCGAGGCCGCGTTCTTTCTCGACGAGGCGCTGGACGGCGATGCCGCCACGCGTTTGGTGCATCTGCTCCGCTCGTGGGAAGTGAAAGCGATGGCGCAATTGTCGCCGCCGACCGACGCGCAGGCGTCGCAGCTGGCGGCGCTGTTCGCGATGCTCCGGCATGAGTCGCCGCTGATCGTCACCTCGGCCGAAGCGCTGATGACGCGCACGATCCCGCGCGCAGTTTTCAACGAATCGATCGTCAAGGTCGCGATTGGCGACAGGCTGGATCTCGAGGCGCTGGTCGAGGCGCTCGCGGCGTGCGGTTATCAGCGCGTGCCGCAGACCGAAGAGGCGGGCGATTTCAGCGTGCGCGGCGGAATCGTCGATGCGTTCTCGCCGCTGTACCGCGACCCGATTCGCATCGAGCTAGAAGACGACCTGATCACGTCGATTCGCCATTTCGACGCGAACAACCAGCGCTCGAGCGCCGAACTGGTCGAGGCGACGATCACGCGCACGCGCTACGTGCCGCCATCTGCCCTGAAGGACCCGAAGCTGCGCGAGCAGGTCGCGTTGCGCGCCGCGGAAATCGGCATGGTGCGCAAGGAGGCCGCGGAACTGTCCGAGGCGCTCGAGAACGGCCTTTTGTTTCCGGGCGCGGAATTGTTGATGCCTTATGCGTACGGGCGCGCGCTCGACACGGTGTTCGATTACATGCCGGCCGGCACGTTGCTGTGGCTGGTCGATCCGGGGCGGATCCTGGCCGAGGCCAATCGCTTTGCCGATATCGTAGGCAATGAGACCGCGGTGGCCGCGCACAAGCCCGCGTTTCATCCCGCGCCGGATTCGCTGTTCGTCGGGGCGGATGCGTTCGAACGCGCGCTCGGTAACTTCACCGCGGTCGAGGTCGGCTCTCTCGTCACGATGGTTGCGCCGCGCGATGGGTGGGCGGCGCCGGTCGAAATCAAATCGCAGAACAGTTTGCGGCTGGGATCGGACCAACTGAGCGGAGCGCGGACGCCGCCCAGCTTCGAGCCGCTGGCTACTGAACTGCGCGAAGTCCAACGCGGGCAGGGACGTTCCCTGATGGTGGTCGAGGGGCCTCATCAGGCGGCTCGGCTGCGGCGTCATCTGGAGGCGTATGACCTCGAGGTCAACGTCGAATGCAAAAGTCTTGCGGCGCTGCTGGAATGGCCGGACTATCGGCCTGCGATCATGGAGGGCGAGATTTCGGCCGGCGTCGTTTTGCAGGAGGACGGCCTTTACATCTACAGCGAAGAGGAAATCTTCGGCGAGCCGCGCGCGCGCCGGCGGCGGCGTCCGACGGCTAAAGGCGCGCTGCTCAATCTTGAAGAGTTGAAGCCCGACGATTTCGTCGTGCACATCGATCACGGCATCGCGAAGTACCGCGGCCTGCGGCACATGAAGGTCGCCGACGTCGAGGGCGATTTTCTGAATCTCGAATATGCGGGCAACGACACGATGTACGTGCCGGTCGAGCGGGTAAATCTCGTTCAGCGATACATAGGCGGCGACGATGCGGAACCCAAGCTCGACAAGCTCGGCAGCGGCTCGTGGGAGAAGGTAAAGCGGCGCACGCGGCAGGCGGTGCTCGCGATGGCGGCCGAGCTGCTCGAAATATATGCGGCGCGGGAGGTGATGGAGGGGCACGCGTATCCGCGGCCGGGCGCGGACTACGAGGAATTCGCGGCGCGCTTCGAGTTTGAGGAGACTCCCGACCAGCAATCGGCAATCGACGATGTGATTCGCGACCTGACGCGCACCAAGCCGATGGATCGCCTGATCTGCGGCGACGCGGGCTACGGCAAGACTGAAGTCGCGCTGCGCGCCGCGTTCATCGCGGTGATGGACGGACGGCAAGTCGCGGTGCTGGTGCCGACTACGATCCTCGCCGAGCAGCATTGGAACACGTTCCGCGAGCGCTTCAAGGATTACCCGGTGCGCGTCGAGATGGTCTCACGCTTTCGCAGCCACAAGGAAAATCGCGAGGTGATCGCTGAGGCGGGCAACGGCAAAGTCGAGATCATCGTCGGGACGCATCGGCTGCTTTCAAGCGACGTGCAGT
>JBOHWI010000553.1:0-3066 GCA_050736675.1 Binatus sp. (SeqCode) | reverse complement strand
ATTCTGGGCGGTGAAAATCTCACGCTCAAGGAATTTCTGGGGCGGCTCGCGGCGGTCTCCGGACTGCCCGCGCCGAAGATGAGAATTCCCTACGCAGTCGCGTTCGGCTATGCGCTTGGCGCGGAAGCCTTTGCGCGCACCGTCACGCGCCGCGCGCCGCGAGCGAGCCTGACCGAAGTGCGGATGGCGCGAAAGCGGATGTTCTTCGACTCGTCAAAGGCGCGCGCGGAGTTGGGTTATTTGCCGGGGCCGCTCGACGCGGCGATAACGTCGGCGATCGAATTTTTCAGATCGAGAGGGACGGCGAAGAGCGCCGCGTAAACCTGGCGATGCATCTGCTCTTATCCACCATCGCGCTGCGCCCGTACGTTTTCATCTTCCTGGCGAGTTTCCTGTTTATCGCGATCGTGAACTTCGGTCTGCGGACGACCCTTCTGTTCACGCTGCTGACCTATGCCGTGTCGCTCGCGTGCGAGTGGTCTTCGATCCACAACGGATTCCCGTTCGGGTTGTATCACTACATAGACGCGACTCGCGGCCGTGAAATTTGGGTGCTCGGCGTCCCGTTCATGGATTCGCTGTCGTTCACGTTCCTGGCGTTCGCCAGCTACACGCTTGCGCTGTTGCTCAGTTCGCCGCTCTATCGCCGCGGCGCTGATGTTCGAATTCTCGACACGTGGGAAATTCGCCGCGCGCCGCGAGTGTGGCTGATGGCGGCGCTGTTCATGGTGATGGTTGATATGATCGTCGATCCTCTAAGCGTTCTTGGCGACAGATGGTTCCTCGGGAAAATTTTCTGGTACGATCCGCCGGGGCCGCACTTCGGCGTGCCGATCAGCAATTATCTCGGCTGGTTCTTGGTGGCCGCGATTACCATCGCGATGTTCCAGTGGCTCGACGCCGCCCTCAATCGCGGCGCGACGAAACCGGCGGGCTCGCTGCCCGCGATGCGGTCGCGCGCGATTCTTGGTCCGCTGCTCTATGTGGGGATCGTGACTTTCGGAATCACGATGCTGTTTCTAATCCATGCGCCGAATATCGGATGGGCCGGAGCGTTCATCTACCTGCCATTTACCGTTCTGGCGATTCATATTCTGACCCGCCGCGAATCCTGGGGCGACGACGCCGCGATCGAGCGTCATTTGGCGGAGTTTCCCTACGAGCGAGCTCTTTCCGTCTGGAAGCCAACGACCGCGCGCAAGCGCGAGCTGCGCCGCGCCACCGCGTAGCGACCTGCTTCCAAAATTGCGCCGAATGTGGCAATCGAGCTGCGACCATCTACTCAGAGGTGACCAGTATGCTGCTCAAGGACAAAGTTGCATTGATCACAGGCGCCGGCTCGGGAATCGGGCGCGCGAGCGCGATTCGATTTGCGGCTGAAGGCGCGAAAGTGATGGTGGCCGACGTGCGCGCGGAGACGGCGAGCAATACTGCGGCTGAAATCGAGAAGGCCGGCGGCGTCGCGAAATCGGTATCGGTCGACGTGCGCGTCGGCGCCGAAGTCGAACGCATGGTCAATGAAACCATCCGCGCGTTCGGACGGCTCGACATCCTGTTCAACAACGCCGGCGTGTTCGTGCCCAAAAACGTCGTCGACACAAGCGAAGAAGAATGGGACTGGGTCGTGGATGTCTGCCTCAAGGGCGTGTTCTTCGGATGCAAGTACGCGATCCCGCAGATGATCAAGCAGGGCGGCGGCGTGATCATCAATACCGCCAGCGGCGCGGGGATCGAAGGTGTACCGAACCTTGGCGCCTACCAGGCGGCGAAGGGCGGCGTCGTGATTATGTCGAAGGGGATCGCGCTCGACTTCGCGCGTCACCAGATTCGATGCGTGTCGCTTTGCCCCGGCGTCATCGAGACGCCGATTGCCGAGAATTGCAACACCGTTCCTGCCGGCGCGTCGCAGCTGGTTTGGGCGCGCACCGGCAACGCGCATCCGCTCGGGCGCAATGGCAAGCCGGAGGAGGTCGGCGCGCTGGCGGCGTTCCTGGCGTCGGACGAGGCGGCCTTCATCACGGGCGTCGCGGTGCCGATAGACGGCGGATTCAGCGCGGGCGCTTTTTCACCGCCGGGCCGCGAGCGCGCTTCGTAGCGGCAGGAATTTTGCCGTCGTGCGCGATGGCCGTCAGTGCGTCGGCGATCGCGACCGTCGCGCGCGAGAGGTTTCGCATCATCCCCGGCAGCTTGAGCATCGTGCCCGGATTGCGCAGCAGATAGGACGTCGCCGCCAACGGCCGCACGTTGCCGTCCTCATCGGCCATCGCCGCGCCCACGACTTCTTCGTCAATTTCGTCGAGCACCGCCCGAATCGCCACGAACGGAAGTCCGCGCGCGGCGGTTTCCGCTGCTATCGCGGCGGTTTCCATATCGACGGCAATCGCGCCGGTGCTCTCCTTGGCGCTCCGTTTCTCCGCGCCGGTGGCGAGCATGCGATGCGATGTCAAAATAGCGCCGATCGAGTGCGCGATACCCGCGAGCGCAAGCGAACGCCCTGCCGCCTGGATATGCGCGTCGCCCACCGCGGTCACCTGTTCCGCCACTTGGCCGTCGCCGCGAATCATCAGCACGCGATCGGAAAGGACCAGGTCGCCCGGCTTGAGTCCGCTCGAAAGTGCACCCACAACACCGGTCCCGATTACCAGCTCCGCTTCGGGAATCAAATCGAACGCGCGCCGCGCTGTATCGGTCGCGCGCTGGTGCCCGATCCCGTGCCCGACGACCGCGAACTCTTTGCCGCCTATTTCCGCGCGGAAGCCATGCAAGCCGTCGAGCGCGAGCGGAGCGCGATCGCGGAGGCGGCGCCTGAAGGGCGCGATCTCGCGCGCGAAAGCGTAAAAGAGAAGAATCAATCGCGTAGTCTCATTTCGATTTCACGGAGCGCGTGCTTGAGCCGACCGTCAGATGCTAGCAGAATTGTGCCGGTGTTGTTTTTCACTGCCCACGGTCCAGCGATTTGAAGCGCCTGATCGTTAACGCCGACGACTTCGGCCTGTCGCCCGAAGTCAACGCCGGCATTCTCCGCGCGCATCGTGACGGCATTTTGCGCAGTGCGAGCCTGATGTT
>JBOHWI010000552.1:0-6903 GCA_050736675.1 Binatus sp. (SeqCode) | reverse complement strand
GCCAGTTCGGGCGATGCACTGCCGCCGACCGCCGAGACGATTTACGTATCGCGATTCGGCAACAACACGCGCATTACCGGGATCAACGACGAGTTCATGCGCTACGTCAAGGATGAGATCGCGATGCATCGCCGGCTCAAGGTTGTCGATAGTCCGGCGCTCGCGGACCTGGAGCTGTCGGGCGAGGTCCGTCTGGCCACGCAAACACCAAACAACTTCAACTCGGTACTCGAGCCGACCCAATATAACCAGAGTATGGTGATCTCGGCGACGCTCAGAGACCTGCACGCGAAGAAGACAATCTGGACCGCGCACACAATCAGTTCCAGCCAGCACGCTCCGGTTGTACCGCAGTCAACTGTCGTCACGACGCCGACGTTTTTGCAGCAGAACCTGCGCGGCAACGACATCGCCAGTATGACCGATATCCAGACCGCGCAATCGGAAACGTCGGCGGCGCGCGATGTGATGATGCAGCGGCTGGCGCAAAACCTCTACTCCGAGATGGCCGAAGGCTTCTAGCCGCGAGCCCCGCGCGAGGTCGCCGTTCCATGCCTCTCGAAACCGCACTGGCGTATCTTCGCGGAGCGGGCGGCGAGCAACAAAAGCGCATCCCGCCAGCGGTGGTGATCTTCGGTCCGCACGCGTTTCTGCGCGAATACGTTCTCGATTCAATCGTTCGCAAGCTCGCAGCCGACGGTTATCAATATCGCAGCTTTCAGATTGGCGCCGGTGACGACTACAGCGCCGTGCTGAACGAGCTTCGCGCGCCCGACTTGTTCGCGCCCAAGCGCGCCATCGCGTGCCGAATCTTGCGCTCGCGCCGGGCGGAGTCAGCCGCTGCGGACAACGAGAACGAAGCGGGCGATGCGCGTGCGTCGGGCAGCGGCGGCTCGGAGGCTGCCCTGGCGGCGGCAATCGAGACGGCGCGCGGTCCGGGCAGCCTCGTCCTGCTCTACGAAAAAGACAGCGCGCCCGCGAAGATCCGTCGCGCCGCAGAGAAGTCGGCATTGCTCGTAAACTGCATGCGTCCGTTCGACAACCAGATCGAGCAGTATGTGCACGCGTTCGCGCAGTCGCTTGGATTAAAACTGTCATCGGCCGCAATTGACCTGATTATTTCGCGCCACGGCGGAGACCTGGCTGCCCTCGCCAATACGCTCGGCAAAGTGACGATCTTCGTCGAGCCCGGCGCGGCGGTGCAACCGGCCGATCTGGATGAGGGCGCAAGGCGGATGCCCGAAACGTTCGAGCTCGCCGAGAGTGTCGCGCGCGGCCGGGCTTCGGCGGCGCTGGCGCAGTTGGGGCGAGCGCTCGCGCTCGGACGTGAAGTGTTCGAGATTCTTGCCGTCGAGATCATACCGATGATGCGCCGGATGATGATCGCGGCCTCGCTGACGGCGGCGCGCAGGAGCCCCGGCGATGTCGCCGCCGCGCTCGGGTTGCCGCCGCAAAGCGGCCTGGCGACGCGCGCGATCGAAGGTGCGCGGCGCTTCGGGCTGGCGCGTCTGGAGCGCGCTTACTGGCGCGCGTGCGCGATGGATGCGGGTTTCAAGGACGGCACCATCAAGGGCCGCGAAGAAGCGCTCGCCGGATTGCTCCTCGAGCTGATGAGCACGCCCGACAGTTAGACACGCTCTAGTCAAACAGATGCCAGCGCGTATTGGATAAAATCGTCTTTCGCCTTGCGGTATTGGTGCATGGGTTTTCCGTGATGTAGAAGTTTGAGCTGGTTGTACCGCGCCACCAGATCCGGCCTGTCGCGGAGCAAGTCGCGGAAGGCGGTGAAGAAGTCGAGTGGAGAGCCGATGGCGACCAGTTGGATGCCTGCATCTTCGGCATAAAACGCCGAGAAGGAATTAGTTCGATCTGGTCCCGTGTTACGCGGGAAGTGGACTGCCAACGCCGCGTCGCAGGTCGTGAAGTCTTCTTGCTTCACCCGGATGCAACAATCGACATCGCCTTTGGTCAGACAGCCGGGGATGGCGGTCGCCCCGACATGTTGGATGTCCGCACCAGCAGCAAGTACGGATTGCAGCCGGACTTTGAGCGTTTCAAACAGCGCTTGCGCACCCTCCGGATCGCTTGGGAAGAGAAGAAAAAGCTCAGGCGGCATCGCACACCTGGTGTTCGTCTGAGTTGTGCTCCGGCGCGAGGGCGGCGGGTAAAACAGCTCGATCTTTCGAATTACGCTTTCTTGCTGAACTTGCGGTGCAGGCTGGCGGACAGCCGCGCAACTTTGCGGCGCACCGTGTTGCGATGCATCGTGCCGCTGCTGATCGCCTTGTACAGGACCTTGGTGGCCTGCTTGAGCGCCTCGCGCGCGGCAGCTTCGTCGCTGCTCGACGCGATCGTTTCCGCCGCGGTCTTGGCCAACGTGCGGGCGCGGGTCCGGACGACGCGGTTGCGCTCGGCGCGCTTAAGACTCTGACGATGGCGCTTCTGCGCAGATGGGTGAACAGGAATATGAGGCATAACCCATCCTTTGTAACAGCGCGCGAAGGCGGGGGCAATAGACTGCGTTGGTGGCCGTGTCAGGTTGGACTTACGGTGGCTTTCGCTTCGTTCCACAGAGCGTCGATCTCGGCCGGCGTCATCACTTTGAGATCGATGCCGCGCGACGCCGCGATGCGTGCGACTTCGTCGAAGCGGGCGACGAACTTGTCGCAGGCGCCGCGCAGCGTCTGCTCGGCGTCCTTCCCGATGAAGCGCGGCGCGTTGGCGACCGCGAGCATCAAATCGCCGAGCTCCTCCGCGGCGTCGGCGGTGTCGTTGCGATCGAGCGCGTGCTCGACCTCCTCGATTTCCTCGCGAGCCTTCGCCAACACCTCGCGGATGTTTGCCCAATCCATGCCGGCGCGACGCGCCTTCTCGCCGAGTTTCTCCGCGCGCATCGTGGCCGGCAAACCGCGGCCGACGTGCGCGAGACTTTTCGCGCCGTCCGGATCCTTGCTCTCGCGTTCCTGCTGCTTGATTCGTTCCCAATTCTCGAGGACTCGCTCGACCGTCTCGGCGCGCGTGTCGGCGTAAATATGCGGATGCCGCCGTATGAGCTTGTCTGCGGCCTTCTGTAGGACGGTTGCAATGTCGAACTCTGACTGCTCCGCGAGAATCACTCCGGCGAACAGGAATTGCGCCACAACGTCGCCAAGTTCCTCTGCCGCGTGGGATAAGTTGCCGCGCGCGATTGCGTCGGCCGCCTCGTACGCTTCCTCGATCAGATGACGCGGCGTGTCGGCGAGCTTCTGTTCGCGATCCCACGGGCATCGCGCGCGCAGTTCCGTGACGACTGCGAGCAGTTTCGCGAACGCATCCGCTGCTGTGTCATCGCTCATGGAGCTACGGCTTGACGATTGGGTCGAGCACCTTTTCGCTGAGGAAGTTTGACAAGTCTTGCAGGCCCTCGGCTGTAATCTCGTGGCCGCAATCGTACTCGCGATAGGTCAGCGGCACCTTGAGCCCGCGCAGGGATTCCACCGACACTCGTGCGCGCGTGATCTCGATCATCTCGTCGGCACGGCCATGCTGAACGAGTGTCGGCAGCGCTTCGAGCGCGGCGGAGTCGCGGACCTCATCCTTCAAATCAGGCGGAAAGAAGGTCGAAAGCGCGACCAGCGCGGCGAACTTCGACGGATTTCGGATCGCGAGCCGATACGCCATCATGCCGCCCTGGCTGAAGCCGAGCACCACGAGCTTTTTTCGATCGACCGGATATTTCTGCAGCGCCACATTGAGAAACTCGGTCACCATTTTGTTCGCGTCGTCGATCGCGTCGCGATCGGGCGAGGCGCCCATCCGAATCGGAAACCATTCGTAGCCGCGGGTCGGGCCGATCGGCACTTCCATCGGACCCTGCGGGCAAATCACCATGAAGCGGCCCTCGGCGATGTACGGCGCGAGTCCGAGCAGATCGAGCGCGCTGGCGCCGAACCCGTGCATCGCGATCAGCGTCGGATGCGGTCCTTCGCCCGGGGGCTCATAGACAGTATGTATCAGTCGCATCGGCGCGTTCTCCTTCGCTGCAATGCCGAATAATAGACTGGGCGTGAGCAGCGTCGCCAGCGCACCGCTGCGCCGGCCGCACTGTTCGTCCAGGCTCGACGACGTCGCCTGTTCTTCATCGCGGCTCAAATAACCGCTATCTTTAGCGGCGCGCGGTGTGGGCAATAGCAGGATGATCGAGCGTTGAAGGACAGTTCTCGGAGGCTGGTTGCGCGGGCGCCATTCTCGCGGTGGGGCGCTGCCGCGCTGGCGGTGTTTTCGATCGCGGCCGCATCGGATCCGCAAGCGGCCAGCGGAAAATTGCCGGGATTCGTTGCCGGCGCGATTCTTATCGCGCTGGTCGTCTACGCTTTCATCGACTACCTGCGCCCCGCTTTCGACGAGCCCGACTCCCGGCTTACAACCACGCTGCTCGTGCTCGGCGGTTTGGCCGCTGCGAAGCTGGCCGTGATGCCGTACTTTCCGGGCTTCGGCCCCGATGTCGGCGACTACCAGGCTTGGGCGAGCCAAATCGCCACGTTCGGCCCCGCGCACACCTATCAGCAGGGATTCTTCCTCGACTACCCGCCCGGCTACCTGTACGGCCTGTGGCTCGTGGGGATCATCGCGCATGGCATTGGTGCGACCGGCGAATTTTACCGCGTCATAATCGAAAGTCCCGCGATCGTCGCCGACTTCACGCTTGCGTTGCTGGTGTATGCGTTCGTGCGGCGCGGCAGCCGGCCCGAGATGGCCTTTGTCGCCATGCTGATGGTGGCGCTGAATCCGGCGCTGTTGTTCGACACTGTGGTCTGGGGTCAGAGCGATTCCGTGATGACCTTCCTCACGCTGCTCAGCATCGTGACGATTCTGGGCGAGCAATACGAAATCGCATGGGGACTCGCCGCGATCGCGGTGCTGGTCAAGCCGCAGGGCTTGATGATGCTTCCGGTGCTCGGCATCTGGACGATGCTCGAGACAGACTTCGCGACCTGGATCAGGTCGGGAGTCGCGCTCATCGCAGTTGCGATCATCGGCATAGCGCCCTTCCAGATGGGCCACGAGTGGAACTGGATTATCAAGCTCTACACCTCCACCGCGGCCTACTACCACGAGACCTCGGTCAACGCATTCAACCTGATGGCGCTGCTCGGCGGACTTCGGCAGCCGGATTCGAACACGCTGGCGGGCGTATCGTACTTCGCGCTCGGCATGGGCCTGCAGGTGCCGCTCTATGCATTCGTCGCGTGGATCTTGTGGCGCGGCCGCACACCGACGCGCCTGCTGTTCGCTTCGTTCGTTGCGGTCTTCGGGTTCTTCATGGTCGCCCCGAGGATGCACGAGCGGTACCTCTATCCAGCGATCGCGCTCGCGGCGCCGTTGGCTCTGGAAGCGCCTGAGATGCTCGCCGTATTCGTGGCTGTCTCGCTCACCTGCTTGATCAACCTGGTTTACGTTCTGCACACGCTCAACACCGTGGTCTTCCTGAACGCGCGCGACGGGCTTGCGATGGCGACCTCGGCGCTAAACGTGGTCGCGCTCGGGCTGGCCGTTTACTACGGCGCCAGGCGAATGCAGGAGAGTAGCGAAGCAACCGACGCCCTGAGCGCGTTCTTCGCGAAATTCACGATGCCCAAGCCGGTCGAGGATTACGTCGAAGAGCCGGCGCTCGCGCCTCCGTGGATTGCCACCGACACGATCATCATCACGGCGTTGCTGATCGCCGCCGCGATCACGCGCTTCTGGCATTTGGGACATCCCGCCGAGATCGTTTTCGACGAAGTGCACTTCGTCGCGCAGGCACGCCACTATCTGCACGGCGAGTCATTCCTCGATCCGCATCCGCCGCTGGCAAAGCTCGTCATCGCCGCGGGCATTCTCATCTTTGGCGATCATCCGTTTGGTTGGCGGGTCGGCAACGCGACGATCGGCACCGCGCTGGTTGGAATCACTTACCTGCTCGGGCGCCGGATGTCGGGGTCGCGTCTCGTCGGCACGCTCGCGGGCGCAATCCTCCTGTGCGACGGGATGTACCTGGTCGATTCGCACTACGCCGTCATCGACATCGTCTATCTCACCTGCGCGGCGGTCTCTTACCTGCTCTTTTTCAAGTTTGCGCAAACGCCCGACGCGATTGCGCGCCGGCGAATCCTGCCGTGGATCGGCCTGGCGCTGGGCTTGTGCCTGGCCAGCAAACTCTACATCCCGGCCATCACCTTTTTGTTGGTGATGGGCTTCATCCTCTATGTGCTGGTCAAGGAGCGGCCGAGTCCCCCTCCAGTTGTTGCGCCGCCCGTCGAGCCGAAGGAATCAAAAGCCCCGATCTCTTCGAAGGGCAAGAAATTCAAACAGCCAGTGGCGAAGCCCGCGCCGGTTGGAGTCGATCTCCTCGATCGGACGTCGGGAATTTCAATTGCGCTGATTTGCATTGTGGTCGGTGGGATGCTCTTTGCGAGCGGCGCGACCGCCGGATACATCGTGCTAACCGTGCTGGCCGCGCTGGGAGTGCGGGTTGGAGAGATTTACTGGCGCCGGCGCTCGTTGTCGGTGACGCCGCAGCCGTCGATGCTGTCGCTAACCGACCTGCTGGAACCGATGAGCATTGGCGCGACGGTGCTGGTCGGCTCCGTCGCGTCCATTACCTACCTGGCTGTGTTTTTCCCGCACTTCTATCTCGGCTGGTGGGGCGGCATCGAAGATCTGTTCAAGTACTACAGCGACGTCATCTGGTATGAGAAAAGCGTCGCGTCCGCCACGCATCCGTACGCGTCGCCATGGTGGAGCTGGCCGCTGATGCTGCGCCCGATCGCGTATTGGCAGAATTTTCCGAAGACCGGCGACGTGCAGACCGTCTGGGGCGGCGGTAATCCGATCCTTTGGTGGGGCGCGCTGACTGCGATCACCATCACCGCCGTCCAGGCG
>JBOHWI010000551.1:0-2115 GCA_050736675.1 Binatus sp. (SeqCode) | reverse complement strand
GAGTCGGACAGCGCCCATGATGAAGCGCCAGAACCACGGCACGTAAACGACTTCGGCGCGTTTGCGATATGCCGAATAGATTAGATCGGCGGCTTTTGTGGGCGCAATCGTGAGCAGGGCGCCGTCGCGTCCCCAGGTCATTCGAGTGTCCACCGTGCCGAGCTTCACCGTCATCACATGCACGCCGCTCTCTTCGAGTCGCCCGCGCAGTCCCTGGGCGAAGAGGGCGAGCGCGCCCTTGGCTGAGCCGTACACGTAATTTTTCTTGCGTCCGCGTTCGCCGGCGACCGAGCCGATCACGATGATGAAGCCGGAGCGTTGCTGTTCGAGATGACGGGCGGCGAGTGTGATCAGCGACACGGCGCCGGTGAAATTCTGATTCAGCGTGGCCAGCGCGGCGCCGGGATCGGTCTGGGCAGCATCCTCGTCGCCGAGCGTGCCGAAGCATACGACGACGCCGTCGAGTCCGCCGAGCTGGCCCGCGGCACGGCGGACGAACTCGTCGTGCGAGGCGAAGTCCGAGGCGTCGAAGGTGCCGGAATGGGCAGTCACGCCGGAGCGAGTGGCGATGTCCTCGGCAACGCGGCGAGCCTCGTCGGCGTTGCGCGCGGCGAGATACAAGCGCGCGCCGTCGGATGCGAACCGAAGCGCGAGTGCGCGGGCAATCGGGCTGGTGGCGCCAAGAATAATAACTTTAGTCATGGACAGGCTTCAGGCGGGAGTCATCCTGAGCCTGCGCGACAGGCTGGACGAAAAGCGGTTGTCCGGATCGGCAAGGGCCTTGGCCGCCTGCCACCTGGCGAGGTTGGGATACATCGCGCGAAAAGTCTCGGGCGACATGCGCGCGTCCTTGGCCAGGTACACGCGGCCGCCGCGCTTGAGGACCATGGCGTCCAGCGAGTCGAGAAATTCGAGCAGCCCGTCGCTCACCTGGAAATCGAGCGCGAGCGTGTAACCCGGCATCGGAAAGGAGAGCAGGCCGTCCTGCGCGCCGAACTTCTTGAGGACAGTGACAAACGAAGCGCGCCGGCTGCGGCTGATCGCCTCGAGCACTTCGACCAGGCCGGCGCGGCTTTGGTCGAGCGGCCAGACACACTGATACTGCACGAAGCCGCGCTTGCCGTAGACGCGGGGCCAGTTGCGGATCGAATCGAGTGGATAGAAAAAGCTTTCCCAATCGAAAATCGAGTGCGCCGACTTCTCGCGATGGAGCGCGTAGTAGACGGCGTTGAACGCCGTGACCGTCAGCGGGTTCATCGCAATGCCGGGAAAATCGAACGGCACGATCGGGCTGGGCTTCGGCAGAGTGCTCAGGGGATCCTGCGCGAGATTTCGCGGGAGTTGATCGAGCGTCGCGAAGTTGCCGAGGTTGAGGACCGAGCGGCCCAGGGCCGACTTGGTGCTGTTGCAATCGATCCACGCGACCGAATAGCCGTAATCCGACTCGGTGCGCTCGAACGCCTCGATCGCGGCGTCGATATTGGCGGCCCGGATCACCTCGCCATCGAAGTAGGCGCTCTCGACTCGCCGCATCCGCAGCTCAAGCTCGAGAATGACGCCGGTCAGACCCATGCCGCCGACCGTCGCCCAGAACAGCGCTGAATTTTCCTCGCGCGAGCATCGCAGCACTTCGCCCGAGGCCACCATTAGATCGAAGCTGGTCACGTGCGAGGCCAGCGAAGAGTCGCGATGGTGATTCTTGCCGTGGATGTCCGCGGCGATCGAACCACCCAGCGTGACGAAGCGGGTGCCGGGAGTTACGGGCGGAAAGAAACCGCGCGGCAGAAAGACATCGATCAACTCGGCGATGGTGACGCCGGCTTCGCATCGCAGCAGGCCGGTCGCCGCGTCGAAGGAGAGCATGCGATTGAGGCGCGTCAGCTCGACGACGCGATTCTGATCGTTCAGCGCGGCGTCGCCGTAGGCGCGTCCGGCCCCGCGCGCGATCAGCGAGGATGAATTGGCGGTGACGACCGCTTGCAGCTCGGCGATCTTATCGGGCCGGTAGACGTTGCTCTCGGAGAGCGGGTAGCGGCCCCATCCGGTGAGCAATGCATGGCGTGGATTTGGCGCAGAGGTCGTGGTCGTTGTCATAATCAAAAAACTGCAGGCACC
>JBOHWI010000550.1:0-7625 GCA_050736675.1 Binatus sp. (SeqCode) | reverse complement strand
GCCCCAATCTCACTCGTTCGAACATTTTTTCGACAAGCACATCACACTCCCGGGTATGGCCAAATCGTAGATAGGTCTCGGCCAAGGGCAACAGCAACCACGTACGCGAGACGGTCCCCGTCCCTTCGGTAAGCTCGACGGCGCGCCGCATCTGCTCTAGCGCACCCTCATCCGGCCCTTGGCAGCTTCGTGCCCAGCCGTTTACAACGATGGCGAAAGCGGCAGCGGACTCGAGCCCTTGCTCGGTCGCCAGATCAATCGCCCTTTGCGAATATTCAAGAGCCGCCGATGCCGAGCGGCGCCTGACCGCACCCCAACCCGCTATGTGTGAAGCCACGTAGGTCGCGTATCCGGGTCGTAGGCCCGCTATCCAGGCGAGAGTCTGATCGCGTCGGCGAGCCGCCTGGTCGGGGTAGCCCAGGATCAGCAAGGTACTTTCGAGCAGCGAAAGCCCGATAACTTGAACTTCCAGATTCCGGCCGCTCAGCCGCTCCCCGGCTTCACCTTTTGCGGACATGACGACCAACTGCTCAAGATAACCGCGAGCGGCGGCAAACTCTCCCATCCACACCAACACTTCGCCCAACCCGCCAGTGGCCACCACAAGCTTGATGGGATCACCGGACCGCTTTGCTATCGCGAGTTGTTCCTCGGCGAGGTCTCGCGCGGTTTTTATTTCGGCGACAAACAGGGACGCCCACCGAAGCCCGTCGAGCACGGAGAAGAGCATCTGATCGTCGCCAAGTTGCCTGCACAAATCGCGGGCCCGGCTGAAGGCGCCGATCACTGACGGTGCGCCGATGCTTGCGACCATCTGGTGTACTTGTCCTCGCAATATCTGCAGTCGCAATTCAAGCCGCGCACGCTCGATGGCTTCGGGGATGGCGGCGATCAGTTTCAAGCCATCTTCAACCGAGGCGGCAGCCGCCGAGTATGCGGAACGCTCCATCGACTGCTCAGCCGCACGGCCGCAGTAATCGGCTGCCTTGATTGCGTTTGCGCTACGGACATAGTGAAACGCCAAAGACGCCAGATGGTCTTCCAATTGACCTTTGAACAGGGTTTCGATTGCGACGCCGGCGCGCTCGTGGAGCTGCTTGCGCCGCTCGATCAGCACCGAGTTGTAAGACACCTCCTGAGTGAGCGCGTGCTTGAAGGTGTACTCGACATCGCCCATAGCGGGCTGCTCGTAGATGAACTCGGCAAGTTGCAGATCGTTGAGCATCCGATTGAGATCATCATCGGACTTTCTGGTGACCTCGCGAGCAAGCGAGAACGGAAACTCCTTCCCAATCACCGCCAGGGCCTGCAGCAGGTCCTTCTCATCCGCAGGCAGCCGGTCGATGCGCGCCGCGAGAATACCCTGCACGGTCGGCGGGATCTTAAGTTCGGCAAGCGGTCGTGTGAGACTAACTGCGTTGCCCTCACGGACAAGTGCGCCCTCATCGAGCAGCACCTGCACCGTTTCTTCCATGAAGAACGGATTGCCTTCGGTTTTTTCAGCAATCAGCTTCTTGAGAGCCGCCAAGTGCACCTCAGCGCCAAGCATCGCCGTCAGCATCTCATCAGCGCTCTCCTTGCCCAGCGGGTCGAGCCGCAACTGCGTGTAGTAGGTCTTGCTGTTCCACTGATGTGAGTACTCCGGCCGGTAATTGACCAACAGCAGAATCTTCGCGGTGCCGATCGAATCGGCGAACAGGTTCAGGAACGCCTGAGTCTCCTCGTCGATCCAATGCAAGTCCTCGAAGATGACCATCAGCGGCTGATTGAGGCTCTCGCGCAGTAGAATCCGCTTGATCGCTTCAAGGGTACGTCGCTTCTTTACCTGGCCGTCCATCTGCGCCAGCGGATCGTCGTCCTCGACGATGCCGAGCAGCGCGAACAGATACGGAAGGGTGTCTTCCAGCGCACGATCGAGCGCGAGCACGGTGCCAATTACCTTGGCTCGTCGGGAGCGCTCGTCGTCATCGCCGACAATCTTGAAATAGTTGTGCAGTAGGTCAATCACCGGGAAATATGCTGATGCTTTCCCGTGGGACACCGAGAAGGTCTCCAGTACCATCCAGCCCGACTGGTTCTTGACTTTGAACTCATAGAACAGCCGCGACTTGCCGGTCCCCGCCTCCGCCATCGCGGCGACGATCTGTCCGCGGCCCACCCTCGCTTGCTCGGCGGAGTGCACCATCGCTTCCATCTCACGCTCGCGCCCGACGAATTTGGTCAGTCCGCGACCCGCCGATCTCTGCAATCGCGTGCGCAGCGGCCCCAGCCCGGTCACTTCATATACGTTGACCGGCTCGCTGACGCCTTTGACCCTGGCGGCACCAAGCGACTTCAATTCGAAGTAGCCCTCGCACATCCGACGCGTTGCTTCGCTCACCACGATCGAGCCGGTGCGTGCGATGCTCTGAAGTCGCGACGCCAAGTTGGTCGTATGCCCGATCGGCGTGTACTCAATCTGGTTCGCGCCAGTCGCAATCGCACGCACCACCACTTCTCCAGTGTTCACCCCAACGCGAATCTCGATCGGAGCGCGCCCATCCGCTTGAAGCTTCGCGCCGTAGCGCCGCAACTCTTCTTGCATGCGGATCGCCGCATACAGCGCGCGCTGCGGATGGTCCTCGTGCGCGACCGGAGCGCCGAACAGAGCGAAGATTCCATCGCCGGTGCTTTGCACGACGTAACCGTCGTAGCGCCGAACTGCATCGATCATCAGCTTCAGCGCCGGATCTACAATCGCGCGCGCCTCTTCGGGATCGAGATCCTGCTCCAGCTCAGTCGAACCCTTGATGTCCGCGAATAGCGCGGTGACTGTCTTGCGCTCACCTTCCAGCTTCTCTGGGTCAGGCGCCTCGGTGACGCGAATCGGCGCAGCGTCGGATTTGTTTGGCGAGGCAGCCGCCGGTGCACCTAGCGCCACGCCGCAGTCGCCGCAAAAGCGTTTGCCCGCGGGATTATCGGCACCGCATTTCGGACAAAGATTCGCGAGCGGCGCGCCGCAATCGCCGCAGAACTTCTTGCCAGGCGGATTTTCAGTTGTGCAATTCGAGCAGCGCAAAGCGAACCGCCCCTTTATATGAGCCAGCGCCGCGCCGGGTCACGCTGACTTCGCGATGGCGCCGCATTTGCGGAGCGTCTCCAAATCCGCGTTGGCGAAGCCCCAGTCGCGCAAGGCTTCGTCAGTATGCTCGCCCGGACGTGCGGGCGGGCGTTGAATTTTGCTCGGCGTGCGCGAGAATCGGGGCGCCGGTCCCGGCTGAGTGACGCCGTTGTCCTCGACGAAAGTTCCGCGATGTTTCATGTGCGGATGCTTTGGCGCTTCCTCCATGCTGAGCACGGGCGCAAAGCAGATGTCGCTGCCCTCCATTATTTTGCACCATTCGTCGCGGGTCTTGGTGCGGAACAGCGTCTTCAGCCGCTCCTTCATCTTGGGCCACGTACTGCGATCCTGCTGATGCGGCAGTTGCTCGCCCTGAAGGCCCGACAGCCGCAGCAGTTCCGCGTAGAACTTTGCCTCGATCGATCCGATCGCGACGTACTTGCCGTCTTTCGTTTCGTAAACTTCGTAATAATGCGCGCCGGTGTCGAGGATGTTGTCGCCGCGCTCGTTGTTCCAGAATCCCGAGCCGTGCATGCCGTAAATCGCGGTCATCAGCGACGCCGCTCCGTCGACCATTGCGGCATCCACCACTTGCCCTTTGCCGGATTTCTGCGCTTCGAGCAGGCCCGCGACCACTCCCAGAGCCAAGTAGAGCGCACCGCCGCCGAAATCGCCGACCAGGTTCAGGGGCGGTACCGGAGCGTCGCCCCTACGCCCGATGCTGTGCAGCGCGCCCGACAGCGCGATGTAGTTGATGTCGTGGCCGGCGGCATGCGCGAGCGGTCCTTCCTGGCCCCAACCGGTCATGCGTCCGTAGATGAGTCGGGGGTTGCGCTTGAGACAATCATCGGGGCCGAGGCCGAGCCGTTCGGTCACGCCGGGACGGAAGCCCTCGATCAACGCGTCGGCCTTCGCAACCAGCTTGAGGACGGCGTCGATCGCTTCGGGCTTTTTCAGGTCGAACGCGACGGAGCGCCGGCCGCGATTGAGCAGGCTGTATTTGGGATCCATCCCAATGCCAAGACCCGTGTCGGCCGTGCGATCGATTCGCAACACGTCGGCGCCCATGTCCGACAGCAGCATCGCACACATTGGTCCGGGGCCAATCCCGGCCAGTTCGATGACGCGATAAGCTGACAACACTCCCATGATTACTACCTCGCACAGGTCGGGGCTTACTTCAGCGCTCGAACCTTTTTGTTGGCTTCGCGCCCGAGACACTTTTGCAGCCATGCCTGGGCGTTTGGAGTTGACGACATGTCGAGCCGCATCATCGGGATCCAGCTCATCACCGCGGCGACATTCAGGTCCGCGATCGTAAAATTCTTGCCGAGCAGATATTCCCTGCCCTTGAGCGATTCCTCGAGCGCCTTCAACGGCGCCTTCAAGGCTTCGACGGCGGCCTGCGCGGCTTTCTCGTCGCGTTGCTCCGGCGGCGCCATCACGCGATTGCGCATGATCGTGAGGAGATGCGGCTCGACCTCTGTCATCGCCCAAAAGCTCCACTTGTAGATGTCGGCGTGCGCGGCGGGATCCGACGGCCACAGCGAATTCTTGCCGTACTTTTCGGCGAGGTAAAGATTGATCGCCATCGATTCCCAGACTACGACGCCGTCGTCCTCGAGCACCGGCACGTGTCCGTTGGGATTGAGCTTGAGATGCGCAGGCGCCTTGGCTTCGGTCGTCGGCATGGGAAGATGTTCGTAGCCGACGCCGAGCTCTTCGAGAACCCACAAAGACCGGGCGCTGCGCGATCTTGAAGTTCCGTGAAGTTTTGTCATCTTGCTTCCTCCGATGCCCGCATCTTAGCAGGGGTTACCCCTGCACCCAATGTTAAGAAGAGTTTGGGGCCGGCCCGAGCAAGGGAAAAGTCCGGCCTCATGGCGTCGAGCTGCGAATGCCGATGCTCCCCTTTCTCGCGGCCAACCAAGCGACGGTGAACGGGCCGCAACCCGTCAGGGCTTTAGGCCGAACACGGCGACGCTGCTGGGGGTGCCGACGTAAACCTTGCCGTTGGCGATCGTCGACGTGACGAACTTGTTGTCGGCGAAACTGTCCGCAGGAACCGTGCTGCTGTTATACAACTCGGTGGCGAGGTTGGTCGCGGCGTAGGCGTGCAGGACTCCGCCACCCGATCCATTCTCGATAGCCCACACGATTGCGTTGCTGGTTCCGTTGGCCGAAATGCTCGGTGACGTCCCAGGATAGCCGTAGCTCTCGCTGCTACTCGACGAAGGCATCGCCGTTAGCCTGGCCAGCGAGAACGCGAACGCCTGAAGCGGTTCGCTCACTCCGCCATAGTAAAGGCTACCGTTGAAGTAGGCCGGCACCGCCCATTCGCCATTGTTCAACGCCCCTGCGAGCACCTGGTAAACGTTGTTGTTGTTGGCGGAGGTCCACTTGCCCATGTTGTCGCGATCGACGAGATAGATGTTGCCGTCCTTGCCGGCGCCGACCGCAAGATGCCGCGTCGCGCCGTTCTGGTCGATCATGTCGGGCAACACCATCGCGCCGCCCGAGCCTAAATCCGTATCGCCATCAGACTCGTTGACCGTGTTAAACGGCTCGAAGAAGTCGACGACGGCCAATCCGCTGGTGTCGGACAATTTCAGAAACCCGTTGCCGAAGTCATTCTTGGTCGGGAACCCGTTGGCGTTGACGGACGTGTCCCAGGTTCCGTTGCCGTCCAGCAGATAGATGTTGCTCGCGCTGTCAGCCGCCAGTCCGCCGCCCGACTGCCAGATCGCCCCTTCGCTGCCATTGGGCGTTACGTCAATGACGGAAGTTTGCGCCAACGTGTTCTGGTTGTACGCCATGATCCAGCCGTTGTATGCCGGCTTGTCGCAGTGAGACGCCCACGCGGCGATCAGCTGGCCGTTGAGCAGCAGCAATCCCGTCCGTTCCTTATACTGCTTCGGAGAAAACACAGGTCCGGGCGCAAACGCCGCCGCGACCGTAACCGGTCCGCCGAATTCTTCGGCGCCGGTAGTTATGTCGAGCGCGTGGATGCGTTGGAAGTAGGTCGTCGTCCCACTGACGGTCTTCTTCGACATCGCAACCAGATAGATAGTGCCGTTGGTGCCTGCATTGGGATCGATTACCGGCGTGGACGTGATGCCGATCTCGGGCGTCACCTGGCTGCATCCCCGATCATCCGAGGCCGTTTCTCCGCTCCCCAGCACTGATACCTGCCACAGCGGCGGCCCGCCGACGTCGGCGTCCAAGGCGTAGACGCTGTCGTTCTCCGTGACGACGTAGATCACGTCGTGAACGCCTTGTCCGGGGATGCTGAGCTGCGTCTTGATGAGCGGCTGCGCGTCGACTAATCCGTCGACGGAATCTTCGAACAGCTTGCCGAACTTGCCGAGTGCATTGGTGATGTTGGTGGTGGTCAGTGTTTGCTCGGTGAGATTCTGTCCGGTGCGTGCGTTGTCGTTGTGATAGGTCAGCACGTCGGTCAGGACTGCGGGAGTGGACGTTGCGGTGGAAGTCGTGGTGGACGTCGCGGTCGCGGTGGCCGTGCCGGTCACCGATGCGGTTGCTGTCGCGGTCGGAGTCGAGGTCCCAGTCGCGGTCTGATTTGCGGTCGCCGTGCGGGTCGCGGTAGCCGTGGCAGTCGCGGTTGCAGTACCAGTCGATGTCGCAGTTGGCGTGGCGGTGCGCGTTGCGGTCGCCGTCGGAGTCGGCCGTTTCTTTTTCTTGGCCGAGCCAGACATTCTGACCTTGGCCGAGGATACGCCTGCGCTCGCGTTACTGCTGATCGTGATTTTCGCGGAAAAATTTCGCCCCCCGCTGACCGGCGCAAACTCGACCGTTACGGTGGCCTCGGCATGTGGCTCAATGAGCGTCACACCCTGCCCGGACGTTATGCGAAAGGATCGGTCCCCGCTCGGTTGTCGGACCGTCACTGACAAGGCGCGCCCGCCTTTGTCTTCTATGACGAAGGACTTGGTCTCGGTTCCAGGGCCGGCCGACAGGTCGATTTTGTGGAAATCCAGTGTCGCCGGCCTCACCGCAAGCTTGCTGGCCGACGCGTCGCGCCGAGCGTCGGCAAGCGCTTCCTGAGCGCGCCCGCCAGACGAAAACAAAAGCAGCAAGATTGAAATGAAAGCCGCAATCGCGCCGCTCAACGTGACGGGCGAGTGTGAGAGCCGCAATTCCCCGCGCTCTGTCGTGACTGGTCCTCCCTCCGGAATGCCGCGCGCCCCCGCCGGCTACCCGCCCTGGACTTTAGCATTTGGCCGTAAGTGACTGAACTTGACCACGGAACAATTCACCCATTGGCAGCCGACGCGCGGAATGTAGTAACACTAAAGTTATCCTGTCGATCACGCACATGGGCGAGGTGCCGTCATGAAAAAGCGAAAACTTGGCACGCAGGGACTCGAAGTGTCGGAGTTGGGTCTCGGATGCATGGGGATGTCGCAGTTTTACGGCCCGCGCGATGACAAAGAGTCGCTCGCCACACTCGAGCGCGCGGTCGAGCTGGGCATCAATTTTTTCGACACCGCTGACGTTTACGGCG
>JBOHWI010000549.1:0-4380 GCA_050736675.1 Binatus sp. (SeqCode) | reverse complement strand
CGTCGGCATCAAACCCGACATCGTGACGCTGGCCAAGGCGCTGGGCGGCGGACTTCCTATTGGTGCGATGATTGCGCGCGCCGAGATCGCGTCGAGCTTCACGCCCGGCAGCCACGGCAGCACCTTCGGCGGAAATCCGGTGGCGTGCGCAGCTGCGGTCGCGGTGATCGACGCACTCGAGCAGGACGGCGTGCTGGAGAACGCGGCGAGCGTCGGCGCGTACATGCTCGAACGGCTCGGCGCATTCGCAAAGTCGTGCGATCGAATCGTCGAGGTGCGCGGACTCGGCATGATCATCGGCGCGGTGCTCAAGCACGACGCGCGTCCGATTGTCGAGGAGTGTCTCAAGAATATGCTCCTGGTCAACGGCACCGCCGGCAACGTGCTGCGCCTGCTGCCGCCGCTGAACCTCACGCGCGAGGAGGCCGACGCCGGGCTTGCGATTATTGAAAATGCATTCAAGCAAGCGCCAATGCCAAAATGAGCCGCGGCGCGCGCCAGATGAAACGCGATTTTCTCGATCTCAGCTCGCTGTCGCCGGCCGAGCTCGACGGATTGCTGGCGCTCGGCGCGCGGCTCAAATCCGAGCTCAAGATAGGACTCGAGCATCCGTACCTGCGGGGCAAAACGCTCGCAATGGTTTTTCAAAAGCCGTCGCTGCGGACGCGCGTGACGTTCGAGACCGGCATGGCGCAGCTTGGCGGGCACGCGATTTATCTCGCGCCGAATGATATCGGTATCGGCGAGCGCGAATCGGTGAAGGACGTCGCGCGTAATGTTTCGCGAGCAGTCGATTTGATTATGATTCGCACGTTCTCGCACGAGACCGCGGCCGAGCTGGCGCGCGAAGCGACGGTGCCGGTCATCAATGGGCTCACCGACTTGTTGCATCCATGCCAGTTGCTGGCCGATCTGATGACGCTGCAGGAACGCTTCGGCCGCGACCTCAGCAAAGTGCGGGTCGCGTTTGTCGGCGATGGCTTCAACCTTGCGCAGAGCTGGATCGAGGCGGCGGCGCTCGCGGGTTTCGAGCTGCGGCTCGCTTGCCCGAAAGGCTATGAGCCCGAAAAAGATTTCATGAAGCGGCTGCGCAGCGAGGAAATCGGCACGCTCACCAACGATCCGGCCGCGGCGGTGAGGGACGCCGACGCCGTTTACACAGACACCTGGACGTCAATGGGCCGTGAGAAGGAGGCCGCGCAGCGCCGGCGCGACTTCAAGGGCTTCCAGGTCAACGATGCGCTGCTGAAGAACGCGCGCAAGGGCGCTATCGTGATGCATTGCCTGCCGGCGCATCGCGGCGAGGAAATTACCGACGAGGTGCTCGACGGACCGCGCTCGGTCGTGCTCGACCAGGCCGAGAACCGACTGCATGCGCAGAAGGCGGTGATGGTCTGGCTGCTACGTCCTGAAATTTTGCAGACTTCGCGGTTGGCGGAATGACGACGGCCTGAAAAAATCGTGGCAACCGAGAAAATAAAAAAACTGGTGCTCTCCTATTCGGGCGGGCTCGATACGTCGGTGATGCTGCGCTGGATCAAAGATCGGTTCGGATGCGAAGTGATCGCATACTGCGCCGACGTTGGCCAGGGCGAAGAGACCGACGGGCTGGAAGAGAAAGCCCTCAAGACCGGAGCGAGCAAACTTCATATCGTCGATCTGCGCGAGGAATTCGCGCGCGACTTCGTGTTCCCGATGCTGCGTTCGAACGCCGTGTACGAGGGCTACTATCTGCTCGGCACGTCGATCGCGCGGCCGGTGATCGCCAGGAAGCTGGTCGAGATTGCACGCGCGGAAGGGGCCGATGCCGTCGCGCACGGATGTACCGGCAAGGGCAACGACCAGGTGCGATTCGAGCTGACCTTTGCGCGGCTGGCGCCGGATTTGAAGATCATCGCGCCGTGGCGCCGGACCGATTGGCCATTCCAGGGCCGCGCCGACATGATCGCGTACGCCAACGAAAAGAAAATTCCGTTGACCGTGACTGCCGAGAAACCATACTCGATGGATCGCAACATGGTCCACGTCAGCTACGAGGGCGGTATCCTCGAGGATCCGTGGCGCGAGCCCTACAACGACATGTTCCGAATGACTGTCTCGCCCGAAGACGCGCCGAACGAGCCGGAGTATGTCGAAATCGAATACCAAGGCGGCAATCCCGTCGCGATCAACGGCGAGCGCCTCGCGCCGGCGCGAATAATCGAGCGCGCCAACGAAATCGCGGGACGCCACGGCATCGGCCGCGTCGATCTGGTCGAGAACCGCTACGTCGGAATCAAATCGCGCGGGGTTTACGAAACTCCCGGCGTGACGATCCTCTTCCATGGGCATCGCGCGGTCGAGCAGCTCACCCTCGATCGCGAGGTGATGCATCTGCGCGACTCGCTTATCCCACGCTACGCGGAAATGGTGTATTACGGTTACTGGTTTGCGCCCGAGCGAGAGGCGCTGCAGGCGCTGGTGGACGATACGCAGAAAAACGTGAACGGAAGCGCGCGGCTGAAGCTTTTCAAGGGCGGCGTGTGGATCGCCGGCCGCAAATCGCCGAACTCGCTGTACGATCCGAAGATCGCGAGTTTCGAGGAATCGGGCGGTTACAATCAGGCCGACGCCGACGGCTTCATCAGGCTCGCCGGCGTCAGGCTGCGAGCGCTGGCGTGCGCCGGTAGGAAGGATTGATCGAATTGGGCAAGGTCATCCAGTTCAAGCCGCCGCGAACGCAGCCCAAGCTCGTGCCTCGTCCGCGCACCGGAGATTGCGACCACTGCCATCACAAGATGGACGTCCATATCACCCATCCCGACGGTTCGTTGAGTTGCGCGGCGCGCGGATGTTCCTGCCAACTGCGGCCCCTCAACTGAAAAAGTGAAAGAGCGTCGCCGGAAGAAGAACGCCAAGGCCGCGTCGAGCAATCTAATCAGGGGAAGATTTTCGCGCGGGCGACTCCCCGAGGTCGAGGCTTTTACGGCGTCGCTGCCTTTCGACCGGCGGCTTTTTCGACATGACATTCGGGGATCGATCGCACACGCCCAGATGCTGACGAAGGTCGGGCTGCTCAAGACGACCGAGTTGCGCGCGATCGTCAGTGGACTCGAGCGCGTCGAAAGCGATATCCAGCGCGGACGCTTCAGGTTCGACATCGCCGACGAGGACATCCACCTCGCGATCGAGCGCCGGCTGATCGCGCTGATCGGCGAGCCCGGGCGCAAGCTCCATACCGGGCGTTCGCGCAACGATCAGGTCGCGCTCGACCTGCGGTTCTATCTGCGCGACGAGATTGCCGGCGTGATCGCGCTCGTGGGCGGGCTCCGTGCGACGCTCATTCGGCTTGCGCGGCGCCACGTCGGCACGATCATGCCCGGCTACACGCATCTGCAGCGCGCGCAACCCATTACGCTCGCGCATCATTTGCTGGCGTACGTCGAGATGCTTGCCCGCGATCGCGAGCGCTTCGAGCAAGCGGCGGCGCGCACTGCGGTCATGCCGCTCGGCGCAGGGGCTCTGGCGGGGACGACGCTGCGGCTGGATCGCCGGATGGTCGCGCGGGCATTGGGCTTCAAGTCGATCACCGCCAACAGCATGGACGCGGTGTCCGATCGCGACTTCGTGGTGGATTTTCTTTCGGCTGCCGCGCTCACGCAGGTGCATCTTTCGCGCATGAGCCAGGAAATTATTCTGTGGACGAGTGCGGAGTTCGGCTTCGCCGCGATTCCCGATGAATTTTCGACCGGCAGCTCGATGATGCCGCAGAAGAAGAACCCCGACCTGCTCGAACTGATCCGCGGCAAAACCGGCCGCATCATCGGCGATTTGGTGGCGATGCTGACGGTGTTGAAGGGCCTGCCGCTGGCTTACAATTCGGATTTGCAGGAGGACAAGGAGCGCGTGTTCGACGTGCTGGATACGCTGAAGCCCGCGCTCGATCTCCTGGCGAAGTTGTGGCCGAAGCTGCGGTTCGATGCGAAGCGTATGCGGGCCGCGGCCGGAGGATTTGCGCTCGCCACGGACCTGGCGGAATACCTGGTTGGTCGCGGCACTGCGTTTCGCCAGGCGCATGAAATCGTCGGCGCGATAGTTCGCGCGACGGCCGCGGCGGGCAAGACGCTCGAGGATTTGAGCATCGCGGAGTTGAGACGGCACTCCAGCGCGTTCGGTCCTGACGCGCTTGCGATTCTTCGAGCTGAAAACTCGGTCGCACGGCGCACGATCGAAGGCGGACCCGCGCTATCCACAGTCAAGCGCCGCCTCAAGGAGCTCGGACGTCGATGAATTTGAACACCAGGCGCGCGAACTGGCTGACGCTCGCGCTCGTAGTTGCCGCGCTCGCAAACGCGGTGTTCCTCGGATGCGGCGTGAAGTCGCAGCCAATACCACCCGAAG
>JBOHWI010000548.1:0-1875 GCA_050736675.1 Binatus sp. (SeqCode) | reverse complement strand
ATCTTGATACGCTGGTCCGCAGATACAAGGGTCCTTATACAGCGCGCCTGCGCGCGCGATTCAGGATTCTGCCTCTGCCGGCGGCGGTCCGTGTCATTCTAGAGCGAAGCGAAGAATCCCGGTCTCGGGTGCTGCGGCGCGTGCATACTCTCAACGCAACCGGTTCCCTTCCTGCGCGGGATAGGTTCCGCGAATCATCCGCGACGCTCGGATGGATTGCGAGTGGTGGGACTGTCGAGACCTGAACGCTATCATTGTTACGAGTAAGAATAAGAGGAGATCATCGAGCGTAGGCTCTGACAGTCCGCTCGTTACGCCATCCAACTATGAAAATCGAATCAAGCGATCGCGACCTAGAACAACTACTCACGATGGGCTTTTTTCGGATTCCGCGGTTTCAGCGTCCGTACTCATGGGAACACGCAGAGGTAGAAGACTTTCGGAATGACACCGTCAACGATCCGACTGGCCTGCAAATCGAAGCTACTCGTGGCTCCCGCGACAGTACTGGCAAGGAGTTGAAAGCACGGCCCTCCAAGCCAACTCGCCCTTCTTAACACCGGGTGCAGGGGTCACCCCTGCCGCTCACCGCGAAGGTGATCCCCTGTCGTTCTTCGCCGCGCCTCAAAAGTTCAGCCCTGAACTTTTCAGCCTGACACCCGCGCGCCTTACGTGATACATATCGATATGGACAAGAATCAGGTTACTCCCGCACACTCGCACGGTTCTCCCGAAATCCGACCGCCCGCACTTTTCGCCGCGCCGGCTTCCAGCGGTCCGCGCCAACGCGACGAAATTCACCAAAAAATGACGGAACGAAACTACCTGCCCTTGGTGGTAGGCCCTCCGCCGAACCACAACTGGTGGTATAAATTGCCACTTTTCCGCCATTCGACAATTCGCAAATTCGCCGGGAATCCGTTCAAACTGGATCCAATTCCGACCAAAGAGTCGGTCTTTCAAGCGGCGGCCGGAGAGGCTAACTTCGCGTGTGGCAGGCAACGAATTCAATAACAACAAAGGTGTAAGAACATGGCGGACAGCGGAATCAAAGTTCGAATCGAGGGTGAGCTTGCGTATATCGCGCTCAACCGGCCCGAGAAGCGCAACGCGATCAACCAGGCGATGCTCCGCGCGATTCCCGAGGCCATCGACGAGGTCGATCGACCCGACGTTCGCGCGATCATCCTTTACGGCGAGGGCCAGGCGTTCTCGGCCGGCATCGATTTCACTTCGCTCGCCAACGACACCGGCGCGCAGGGCGGTCACGGCGCTGGCCCCGACATGCAGCGCTTTCGGCGCTTCGTGGCGGAGTCGCAGGCGTCGTTGAACCGCATCGAGAGTATCGAGAAACCGGTCATCGGCGCCCTGCATGGCTTCGTCGGCGGACTCGGCCTCGAGCTCGCGCTCGCGTGCGACGCCAGAATTGCGGCGACGGGCGCGCGGCTGGGGATGCCCGAAGTGCGTATCGGCCTGGTGCCGGACGTGGGCGGCACCACGCGCCTTACGCGGACGGTCGGCTACGCGCGTTCGAAGGAGCTGATCATGACGGCTCGAATGATCGACGCAGCCGACGCGGAAAAAATCGGGCTGGTGAATCGCGTCGTCGCCGAGGGTGCGCATCTTGCCGCCGCCGAAGAGCTGGCGCGCGAGATGGCGCGCAACGCCCCGCTCGCCGTCGGTCTCGCGAAACGAATCATCGACAAGGGCCACGGCCTGGACAAGATGACGTTCCAGGAACTCGAGCTGCTTGCGCAAAGCTCGCTGCTCGTTACCGAAGATTTTCGCGAAGGCGCGGCCGCCCTGGCGCAGCGGCGCGATCCGCGCTTCAAGGGGCGTTAGTGTAGCGTCCCGTAAATAACTTTACAGTGGTCG
>JBOHWI010000547.1:0-2944 GCA_050736675.1 Binatus sp. (SeqCode) | reverse complement strand
CATTGGTTCGGCTTCAACGAGATTCCGTTCGAGCGATCTGATCCGCACATGCGCCGTTTTGTGGCGAAGCTGCGCGGGTCACTTGCCGCGGAGGCGATCTAGAATGATTCCCGCGGCGGAGCGGACTGATAGGTGGTTGTAGTCGCCCGGGCCGACGATCGGCGCTAGCACGATATCGGCGCGCTCCGCGACCTCGGGCGACATTCCAAATCCTGTCCCGAGCAGGACCATCATTGGCGGCGCGTCGGGAGTCTCCAGCCGCCGGCGCAAATCTGAGTAGCTGGTGTCGCCCTCGGTGCGGGCCGAGGTGTGCACGATGAGCGGGCGTGCGCCGGAGATTCGCGTCGCCTCCGCGATCGCGTCGTCGAGTTCCGCGACTATTTGCACGCGCTCGAGCGCCTCGCGCCGGCGCGAATCGAACGTCCGGCCGAAGTCGAAGCGCCAATGATCGATCACGCTGGTCGCGAATTTCCGCTGCTCGGGGATCGGATGCACGATGAACACTCCCCGCACGTCGTAGGTTCGCGCCGCGCGCGCGATATCGTGGATGTCGAGGCTGGTGATCGCCGACGTGACGGTCTCCGCATTGCGATTGACGACCGGATGATGGATCAGCGCTACGAAAAGGTCTGACACGTTTCAGGATTTGCGTCGCCGCTCCAGCAGGTCGGGACGCCGCCGCGCCGTGCGCTTCTTAGCTTCGGCCTCGCGCCACGCGCGAATCTTGGCGTGGTCGCCGCTGAGCAGGATTTCCGGCACTGTCATCCCGCGAAATTCCTCGGGCCGCGTGTATTGCGGATACTCGAGCATCCTGGCCGCGAACGATTCCTCGTTCAGTGAATCAGGATTGCCGAGCACACCGGGAATCATCCTGCCCACCGCCTCGATCACCGCCATCGCGGGGATTTCGCCGCCGCTCAGCACGTAGTCGCCGATCGAAATTTCCTGGTCCACCAGGCCGCGCACTCGCTCGTCGATTCCTTCGTAACGCCCGGCGACGATCAGCAGGCCCGGCGCGCGCTTGGCGAGGTCGCGCGCCATCGAATTGTCGAACACTTCGCCCTGCGGCGTCATCAGGATGCTCCACAGTCCCGGCCGGATCGCGTTGACCGCGTCGATCGCGGCGGCGATCGGTTCCGGCCGCATCACCATCCCGCTGCCGCCCCCGTACGGCGCGTCATCGACTTGCCGGTAGTTGCCGAGACCGTGCTCGCGGATCGGATGCGTTTTGATAACGATAAGCCCCTGCTCGACGGCGCGTCCGATCATGCCGCCGCGAAACGGCGACTCGAACATCTCAGGGAACAGTGTGATTACGTGAAATTCCATCGGGGCAAGTTCAAATCTATCCGGGCGCGTCGCCTCGGGCCAGACGGCCCCGAGCTTCAGTCGAGCAATCCGGGAATCGGCTCGATCGTAACGCGATGTGCCACGAGGTCCATCACTTTGACGACGTCCTCGATCACCGGGACCAACACTTCGCGCTCGCCGTCGCGCACCACCCAGACATCCTGCGCGCCGTTCGAGAAGATTTCCGCGATCGTGCCGAGACGGCTGCCGTCGGTCAGAAATACCTCGCATCCGATCGCTTCGTAGTAGTAGAACTCTCCCGGTTTCGCGGCCGGAACATCCTCCGTCGCGAGCATCACGATCGCGCCCTTGAGCGACTCGGCCGCGTTTATGTCCGCGACGCCTTCGAGCATGATTCTCCGCGTGGTCCCGTTGAGCGGTGTCATCCCCGTCACGCGAAACTCGCGCGATGCTCCGTCGCGTTCCAGGAACACCCGCTGGACCTGTTCCAAAGTGTCGGAGTCGGGATTGTCGGGCCGGTATCGCAGCGCGCCCTTGAGCCCGTGGGCGCCGGTTATGCGGCCGACGCGGAGCATCGATGCGGTAGTCTGATTCGGGTCAACTTGCCGACGATTGCCGCGCGCGCTTCACTTGTCTTCGACGATCTCGAGAACGACCTTGCGGTTCGTGCGCGACGCGACGGCGTTCAGAATCGTGCGGATCGATTTCGCCGTCCGTCCCTGCTTGCCGATCACGCGCCCCAAATCCTCTTTCGCCACCCGCAGTTCAAGCACAGAGGCGGTATCGCCCTGCGTCTCCTTCACGTCCACCGCGTCAGGATTGTTTACCAGTTGTTGGGCGAGGAACTGAACGAGCTCCTTCATGGGATGGCTCCGTTGCAGCGGGTCGCATCAGGCGGAGACCGTTGCTGTTTCGGCCCGTTTAATTAATTTTCTTACTGTGTCGCTCGGCTTGGCGCCAGCCTTGAGCCACTGCTCCGCGAGTTCCTTTTTGATCGTGACGCGCGGCGGATCGAAAGCCGGATCGTACGTGCCGACCTGCGCGACGAAGCGCCCGTCGCGCGGCGAGCGCGAGTCCGCCACCACGATGCGGTAAAAAGGTTTCTTGCGCGCGCCATGCCGGCGCAATCGAATTACAAGTCCCATGCGATTCTCCTGTTGATATTCTAGCTGCCGAGCCCCATTCCGCGCATCATCATTTTTCCCGCGCCCATGCGGGTGATTTTTTTCATCATCTTGCGCGTCTGCTCGAACTGTTTGAGAAAACGGTTCACGTCCTGGACCGAGGTGCCGCTACCGCCCGCGATTCGCGCGCGCCGGCGCCCGTTGATGATCAGATGGTTACCGCGTTCCTGCAACGTCATCGAGTCGATGATCGCCTGGATCCGCTCGAGCTCGCGCTTGGCCTCTTCGGAATCCGCCGCGCCCGCGACTTTCTTGAGCCCCGGAATCATGCCCATCAGGTCGCCCAGCGATCCCATCTTCTTGATCGCTTTGATCTGCTCGGCGAAGTCCTTGATCGTGAACTCGTTCTTCTTGAACTTGCGCTCGAGCTCTTTGGCCTTGGTCTGATCGTAATTCTGCTGCGCCTTTTCGATCAGCGTCAACACGTCGCCCATCCCCAGGATGCGCGA
>JBOHWI010000546.1:0-5253 GCA_050736675.1 Binatus sp. (SeqCode) | reverse complement strand
GACGAGAGGTCAGGACCGGGACCGCCTGCGCGAGTTACGCCAACTGTGGCGCGGGCGCATCGAGGCGCACGGTCGCGCCGCTTTTGCGAGTGGCGTAGCGGCTCAGCAGCCTGACCACCGACGGCGTGACTTCTGCGATAGCCTCGCGGCGAAAGCCGACCACCTCCGGACCGCGCGCGCGCATCATCCCGAGCATCGAGAGCCGCAGCAGCGCCGCGACCGCCTGGCAGTAGCGGAAACGCTCGAAGTCCATCGGCGCCATCGCATGGTACAGCGGCACATACAACGCTGCGAAGCTTGTGCGAAGCCCGTTGCCGACAACGTTGTCGCGCATCCATCGCGGCTTCTCCATCGCGGACGAGGACAGGATCACCGCCGTCATCGCGGCGTCGAGATGGCGGTCGCCGACGTCGGTATTCACCCAGTCGATCACGCCGGTCACGCGCACGCCATTCACCATCACGTTCTGCGGATGATAGTCCATGTGCACCAGCGAGTCCGCGCTGAGGCGGAATTTGGGCGCGCGCTCGGTCACGAGATTGAGCGCCTCGCGCAGGCCGGGCAGCGGCCCGTTCTCGACGCGATTGGCGATGAGCGCAAGCACTCGATCGAGCAGCGGCGAGCCGGCCGTGGTCCCGTCGATCGGCGGATACGCGTGCGGAATCTCGCGCAGGCCCGCGCTTGTGGAATCGAATTTGTGGAGCAGCGACTGTGTGCGGACGAAAGAAAAAAATGCCATCGAAAAAGTCTTGAACGCGCTCGGAAAGCTGCGAACCGCGAACAGCGGACCGCCCAACAGGCGCTGCATGAGGAGAAACGGCGCGCCCAATGCGCGAGGGTCAGCCTCGAAGGCGTAGGGCCGTGGCACGGGATATCCGGCGGCGAACAGGCGTTCGATCGTGGTGTGCTCGCGCGCAACTTTGACGTCGGCGGCGGACCCCTGATAGAAGCGCAACACCATCGATTGGCCGACCGGGATGGCCGCGAACGATTTCGACGCCGCCTGGAGCGTGAATTCGAAGACCGTCGTCTCCCATCCGCTGGCAAGGATGCTCAGGCGTGCGGCCGGCGCGCCAAGATACGCCGAGAGGCGTTGCCCAATGTCATGAAGGTCGAGCATTTCGAAGAGCGCGGGAAAAATCCACGCGAACCGCAGCGTAGTACACGTCGGGGGCAAGTCGCAATTGAACTGACACGCGTGTCAGTCTCTGGTCCCTCGCCCGTTATTCCGCGGGAGAGGTTAGCTGAGGGTTCTGCGAATCAAGCCGAGTCGCGCTATTTCAGCGCGGCTGCAGGCCGGGCTGAAAACGCTGCTGCGTGCCGCCGTCGGGCGGCGGTATTGCCGGCGAAGGGAGTCCAGTCGGCATCTCGAGCGTCTCGTTCGGTAGCGTCTGGCCGTTCTTCTCGTAATGCTCCTGCACCATCGACGACAGCAGCGGTCCGCTGCGATCGCTCAGGTCCACGGCCACTTCGACCGAGAGTCCCAGCCGCAGCGGTTTGTCTGCAGGCACGGGGCCGTCGATGACTACCTTGACCGGCACGCGCTGCACGACCTTGACCCAATTGCCCGTCGCGTTCTCCGGCGGCAACAGCGAGAAGGCAGCGCCGGTACCCATGCTGATCGAATCGACGTGTCCGTGATAGGTGTAGTCGGGATAGATATCCGCCACGATTTCCGCTTTCTGGCCGACGCGCACGTCCGTCAGCTGCGTCTCCTTGAAGTTGGCTGTGACGTAGAGCTTGCCGAGTGGGACGATCGCCAGCAGCGGTTCGCCGACCTGGACGCGATTGCCTACATGGGCGGTCTTGTGCGTGACAATGCCGGTAAACGGCGCCGTCAGCGTGGTGTAGCCGAGATCGAGCTTGGTGGCTTCCAGAGTGGCTTCCGCTTGCTTTACCAGCGGACGATCGTAGCGCGAATAGTCGTCGTGCTGTGGGCCCAGCGCGGCCTCGGCCTGGGTCAATTGATGCTCCGCCAGCGCTTCATCGGCGATTGCGATGCGCAGCCCGGTGTTGGCCTGATCGTATTGCTCGGCGGAAACGACGCCCTGTTCCTTCAGCGATTTGGCGCGCTCGAAATCGATCTTCGCCTGCTTGAGCTGCGAACGCACCAGCGACACCCCCGCCTGCGCCGCCTGCACTCCGGCGTACAGCTCGTCGACCGACTGGCGCGCGCGCTCGAGCTGCGCCTGCGCCTGATCGACCTTGACCTCGAAGTCGCGCGGATCGAGCGTCAACAACAACTGGCCTTCCTTCACCGTCCAGTTGTCCTCAACATAAACATTGGTCACGGTGCCGTTGACGCGTGAGGATACCAGCGCGACGGTGCCGTCAACGTAGGCGTCGTCGGTGCTGACGTGGCTCTCGAGATATCGATAGTAGTGAAAACCGGGAATCGCGGCCGCGGCGATCGCGATGAGCGCCGCTACAAACAGAACCCGGCGTACGAGCTGCGAATTCATAGAATGATTTCAGGGACTGGAAGATTCAGGTCGCTCACGTGTTACAGAGGCTAAGTATGACGAATGCGGGAGGCTGTCAAACGCATCGGGCGAAAAGAGGTCTCCGCGCGAATTGCACGGCCGGCGCCGGCAATGACTCAATCGGACGCGCGAGTCATGGCTGGCGAATCGTGGCGTTGGGACCTTGCGCAACGGTCGCAACCACCAGCCCGTTAAGCGTCATGTTTGCGGTGAAAGTGCCGTAGTCATGACTTCCGAAAAATGTGGCGTCCACCTTCCCGTTGGGGGAGTCGAACAAGATCAACGTAGGCGCGCGCGAAGAGATCACGAATCCAACCGATTGATCTTCGACCAGCGCCTGGTAGTGCTCGCTGAGGGGTCCGCTCAGGAAAATGCGCAGGTCCGGGAACGCCTTCGCTGAGATCGAGCCGAGGGTGCCTCCGACCTGCACCGACACGCTGCCAAAAGGCGCGCTGGTGGACTGCAGATCGCTCACACGGCTTCCGCTGATTATCTCGAGACTAAGCAGATTGCTGTTGCTGGTGGTTTTGGTCGCGATGATCGAAGCCGGCAGGATGTTGTTGCAGATTACGACGCTAAGCGGGACGTTGCCCTGAAAGGTCCACGACGATCCGTTCGGCGCACGCGAATCCGACACGGTCGCCGTAAACGGCGTGCCGATCGTGCCGAGAATCTCGTACGATGTCAGCTTCGGTCCGTTGGGCGTACTGCCAACGCTCCCCGAAAATCCAGTCTGGTTGTTGCACGCCGCGACCCAGACCGCGAGCACGGCGGCGAGCGCGCTCATCGACAGCGTTCGCACGAGACCTCGCACTGCCAGATTCGTCATTGCGATCACAGCGACGGCGCTGCGGCGTTGTTGCAAATCCCGGGGCATGAGCCGTCGCGATTCGAGCAGGTGGTCGGGCATTTTACGTTTGGCGTCGCCGTCGGCGTCGGCACGGGAGAACCCGTTGGGGTGGGCCCCGGCGACGGCGTCGGGCCGCCGGCTATCGGGGCCGGCATAATCGTTACGCTCACAGGGTCGCCCGCGGCGGTCGATGTCGGCGCTGCCACCGGAGTCGCGGACTCAACCGGGGTCGGCAATTCAAACTTTTGTACCTGATACGCGTCCGCCGGCGCGCAGAACGCATAGTTGTTGGACGGAGATGAATTCGGTTGCTGATTCTGGACGATGGCATTGGTTATCTGGACCTCGTTGTCGTCGGGAGGAGCGTCGGGAGCAATCTTCTCCAGTACGACTGAGTTGCCCAGGTTCGGGTTACCGACGATCCCGGTGATGCTGCCGTGCCCCACGCATCCGATCACCCGGCTGGTATCGCTCGGGTCAGCACTGGAAGGTGTCGGCGCGGTCACGGTCGCACACGCCGCAGGGGCAGGGACATTGCTGATCGCGACGATATTGTGGCCTTGATAGGGATCGACGGATCCCTGGTAAAGATCGATTGTCGAGGCGAACAGGTCAAAGGCAGCGGCCGGAATTGAACTGGGAACGTTCAACGTATAGCCGACCTGGGCCACGGGATTCCCGCCGGCGCTCGCGTTCGTGACGCTAACCGGCATCGGTAGCGCGCTTTCGATATTGTTGCTGTCGTGATCCTCGGCGAACACTTGGACCAGCGTCGTTTGTCCCGCCGGCGGCGGTATTATCGGGAACTGTCCCGTGATGTATCCCGTGGTCATCGTCAGCTTGCACGCGTTGAACGTCACGCCGCCATCCGTGCTGCAAGTGCCGCCGGCCTTATTGCCACCCGTACCAGGTATCGCGTAGACGAACAGATCGTTGTAACCCGGCGCCGATACCTCCATCACGTAAGCGCCTTGGCTCGCCAGCGATTTCGATCGTACCGGGACGTTCTGGAATTCAGAAGGTATAGTGATCGTACCCGGCAGCGGGAAGCCGCCCGCGTTGTCAGTATTGGCCGCCGCGACGGCGACGCATTCGTCGGCCGTGTTGGGGTTGAAGCAGTCAGCGTCGGTGATATTTGGGTTACCCTGAGGCGGAATCAGCAACTGCAAGGTCGCGCCGGCAATCGCTTTCCCGGCGACGCAGCCATCGTTTACCTGTCCCGTAATATTGCCAAGCGTTTGCTTGGAGGTGACGGTGAAGCTCTCATCGATCGGCTGGGTCGGGTATAGCGGCACCAACCGATCTGTGGCGTAGCTATCGCCTCCGCCCGCCACGGCGAGATCATACAGCGTTCCAAATCCGGGTGCGGCCGGGCCGCTGGCCGCGGGAAGTATCAAGGTAAAACATCCGCCGGGAGAACTGGCTGCGCAGCCGTTTCCGCTCTTCAGCTCCGCGGTCGCTATAGGCGTGTTGGTTCCGATCGCTTGGGCGGTCACTGCTAACTTGCGGATTTTTGCCGTCGTCGAACTACCCGAGCCCGAACCTGGCATGACCGTCACCGACCCGGTAACCGTTCCCAACTCCGGAGGATTTGTTGGCGTCGTAATCGTGACCGAGACCGTGTACGCGCCCCCGGGCGTCGTCGGCGCCTGATCGATCGTCACCGAAACCTGAAGGAACAATTGCGCCAGTTTTCCGGGTCCTGCCGACAACCCCCCGATTGGCGCAGTGATGACTGCGCCGTTAGAGATCGCGATGGGGTAGTTAATGCATCCGTCGGCGGTGCTGGAGTTGCTGCTGCCGGGAGGCGGCGCTTTCGGACAATTCGGGATCAGAGTGCCGGGATTGTTGGAATCCAGCAGGATCTCGGCAACATTGTAGGTGCCGGGCCTCACGCTGGCGGTGTTGAAGAGTTGAGGT
>JBOHWI010000545.1:0-3571 GCA_050736675.1 Binatus sp. (SeqCode) | reverse complement strand
CAGGGCATCGGCGCGGGCTTCATTCCCGAGAACCTGGACATGTCGCTCGTCGATGTAGTCGAGCAGGTCACCAACGAAGAAGCGATCGATTACGCGCGGCGGCTGACGCGCGAAGAAGGAATTCTCTCGGGCATTTCGTCTGGAGCCGCAGTCGCGGTGGCCGCGCGCATCGCCAGGTGTCCTCAAAACTCGGGCAAGACCATCGTCGTTGTGCTGCCCGATTCCGGCGAGCGCTATCTGAGCACGGCGCTATTCGAAGGTATCTCCTGAAGTAGAGTCACCGCCGCGTGAGCAACCGGTCAGAAAAAGATTCTCTCTCACCGCCGGCCCTGAACCACTCGCATTGGGGTACGTTCGAGCCGGTTGTGGTCGAAGGACACGTAACGGAAGCACGGCCCTTTGCCAAAGATCCCGATCCGTCGCCGCTGCTGCGCTCGATACCCGATGCGTTGCGTCATCATAGTCGCGTCGCTCAACCCGCGGTGCGGAGCGGATGGCTTGAGCACGGACCGGGGGATGCGCGCGACCGGCGTGGAGCCGATCGCTACGTGCCGGTGAGCTGGGAGCGCGCGCTTGATTTGGTCGCCAATGAAATCAAACGTGTGATTCGCGAGCGCGGCAACCAGGCAATCTACGCCGGCTCTTACGGATGGAGCAGCGCCGGCAAGTTTCATCATGCGCGCACCCAACTGCAGCGCTTCCTCGGTGGAATCGGCGGATTCACAGGCGCGCGCGACACTTATAGCAACGCGGCGGGCGCCGTACTCGTCAAGAACGTGCTCGGCAGCCTGCAGGCGATGAACGGTCCCGGCACCAGTTGGAAGAGCATCGCCGATCATGCCGACCTGGTCGTGATGTTTGGCGGAATGCCGACGCGCAACACGCAGGTCACTCCCGGCGGGGTGGGCGAGCATACGACGCGCGGCTGGCTTGCGCAGGTCAAGGCGGCGGGCGTCGAGTTTTGCAACATCAGTCCGATGCGCGACGACGCGGCCGCGTTCCTCGACGCGGAATGGATTGCGCTGCGGCCGCATAGCGATACCGCCCTGATGCTGGCGCTGGCGCATACGCTCGTCGTCGAAGGTCTGCACGACGCGGACTTCCTCGCGCGCTACTGCACCGGCTTCAATCGCTTCCGCGACTATCTGCTGGGCGAGGAGGACGGCGTCGCGAAGACCGCAGATTGGGCCGCCGGTCTGAGCGAAATATCCGCCGACAAGATTCGCGGCTTGGCGCGGAAGATGGCGGCGTCGCGCACCTTCATCAACGTTAACTGGTCGCTTCAGCGCGGCGATCACGGTGAGCAGCCGATTTGGGCCGCGATCGCGCTGGCCGCCGTGCTCGGCCAGATTGGACTGCCCGGCGGAGGCTTCGGCTTCGGCTACGGCAGCATGGAGGGCCTCGCAGGCTTGGTGCAAGATTCGCCGGTTCCGACGCTGCCGCTCGGGCGCAACCCCGCGCGCAGCTTCATCCCCGTGGCGCGAATCGCGGACCTGCTGCTTAATCCTGGGAAACCGTACCAATACGACGGGCAGGACCTGGTTTTTCCCGATATCGATCTCGTCTATTGGTGCGGCGGCAATCCGTTTCACCATCATCAGGACTTGAACCGACTGATCCGGGCGTGGCGCCGGCCGGCGACGATCGTCGTGCACGATCCGTGGTGGACCGCCACGGCCCGTCACGCCGATATCGTGCTACCGACGACCACGACGCTCGAGCGCAACGACATCGGCGCAAGTCCGCGCGACAGATTCGTCATCGCGATGAAGCAGGCGATCCCGCCGGTCGGCGACGCGCGCGACGACTTTGCGATTTTCAGCGAGTTGGCGGAACGGTTCGGCACCCGCGAGGCGTTCACCGAGGGACGCAGCGCGATGGAATGGTTGCGACATATCTACGAGGCGGCGCGCGAGCGCGCGAATCCTCACGTGTACGAGTGGCCCGGCTTCGACGAGTTCTGGCGGCGCGGCTATATCGAAATTCCCGAAGCCCCGACGCCGCACGTGCTGTTCGAGCAATTCAGAATGAATCCGGACGACAACCCGATCCCGACGCCGTCGGGACGAATCGAGATTTTCTCGGAGAAAATTGCCGGCTACGGCTATGCCGATTGTCCGGGACATCCCGCCTGGCTCGAGCCCGCCGAATGGCTGGGCAGCGAGATCGCGCGCAAGTATCCGCTGCACCTGCTGACCACACAGCCGAGCACGCGGCTCCACGGACAGATGGACATGGGGCGCGTCAGCCGGGAGAGCAAGGTCGCGGGGCGCGAGCCGATGCGCATAAATCGAACAGATGCGGACGCGCGAGGCATTCGCGATGGCGACGTCGTGCGCGTCTTTAACGCCCGCGGCGCGATCCTGGCCGGCGCGGTCTTGACCGACGATATTCGCCCCGGAGTGATTCAAATCTCGACTGGCGCGTGGTACGACCCAGTCGAGCCGGGCGAAATCGGCAGTCTCGACAAGCACGGCAATCCGAACGTGCTCACGCTCGACAAGGGGACGTCGCGGCTGGCGCAAGGCCCGAGCGCTCAGACCACGCTGGTGCAGGTCGAGAAATTCGCCGGCGAGCCGCCGCCGGTCAGCGCCTTCGACCCGCCGATTGTGGCGCGTTGAAATCAAACGATGTTCTGAAACGGATTTCCGTGTAATTCGATCAAAGTTGACATTTCCTCTCATTTCTTCCATTTGTTCTGCTCGGTGGGTGGGTGTGAGTGAAGGAAAGCATTGGGGGAGTGAAGCGATCTCGCTCGCGGCGAGAGTGAAGAAAGGGTGGAAAGGATTTGTGCAACCTCTCCCCCTGCCCCGTCTCCATGAATGGCGAGGGGAAAGATTCGAGTTAGTGGGTGGCGGGGTGGTTGAGGAGTTCACGTTGCATATTATGGCATAGCGAGATGACAACGGTTGGCAGCCAGGGGAAGACGAGGAACCGTGCGCCGGTTCCTCGACCTCCGCGGCAGGGCACGGCCCTGCACCCAGTGATCTTGGTTGTGCTCCCGGCGACGCGCGACGCTGTCGCGCTGCTACGGTGTGTCATCCCGAACGAAGCGGGGTGGAGTGGCGGGGGTGGCTGAGGGATCGGCGCGAAGCGACTTCTTCGATCCGCGTTGCGCTGCCCTCGCCCTGTGGGGGCGACGGCTTCGGGAGAGGGTCCGGATACAGCACGCGGATTTGATGTTGCCCCTTGCGCCTCGTGTTCCGCGCGCGAGCTAAGATTCTGTGACTGGTCCTGTCATTCTCGCGTGGCTGCCGCGAAGAATCCCGGATCTTTCTCTGCGCCGCTCTCGGAATCTTTAGCCTCTCGCATATCAGGGAGAGGCCGACGCGCGTCCTCGCGCGGGGGGAGAGGGTCGACGGCAGAAATTCTTTCGTGGGGTCGTCGTTCGCGGGGAGGGCAGCTGGTGAGGAGTCAGACGAAGTGACAAACTGACACGAATGAATTCTGTCCCCGCCAGGCTGTATAGCGATTTAACGGCGATGCTTGCCGAAGCGGCTGAGCTTTACGAGCGCGTCAGTGGAAGGGACCGAGAAGTTTATTCGGAATTGCCAGACCTGCTGGTCAAGGC
>JBOHWI010000544.1:0-4593 GCA_050736675.1 Binatus sp. (SeqCode) | reverse complement strand
GAACTCGATCGTTCCCGCGCTGACGTAGTTCACGGCCTTGGCCGCGCGTACAGCGACCTCGCCCATCTCGGCTCGCATCTTCGGCGTGATAAAGGGCGACGGCGATTCCTCGACGACCTTCTGATGGCGCCGCTGAATCGAGCATTCGCGCTCGAAGACGTGGACGGTGTTGCCGTGCGCGTCGGCGAGCACCTGCACTTCGATATGACGCGGTTGTTTCAGAAATTTCTCGACGTAAAAGCGCCCGTCGCCGAACGACGACTTGGCTTCGCTCGCGACCGTGCGCACTACCGACGCGAGATCCTTGTCGTTCTCGACGAAGCGCAGGCCCTTGCCGCCGCCGCCGGCCGCGGCCTTGACCATGATTGGAAAGCCAATTTTTTTCGCGATTGCGGCCACGTCCGCTTCGGTCTCCAGCGTCCCGGGCGAGCCCGGCACGACCGGCACTTTTGCCGCGGACATCAGTTTGCGCGCGGCCACTTTGTCGCCCATCTGTTCGATGGCGTCGGGCGGCGGTCCGATCCAGGTGAGGCCTGCCTTCTGTACCGCGCGCGCGAAGGCAGCGCGCTCAGAGAAAAAGCCGTACCCGGGATGAACCGCGTCGGCCTTGGCGAGTTTCGCTGCCGCAAGAATTCTGGCGGTGTTGAGATAGCTCTCGGAGGCCGGCGCCGGACCGACCGGGTACGCACGATCGGCTTCGCGCACGTGAAGCGCCGCGCGATCGGCGTCCGAGTAGACGGCGACCGATTCGATTCCCAACTCGCGGCAGGCGCGGATGATCCGCACGGCGATTTCGCCGCGGTTGGCGATTAAAATCCGTTTGAACATCGAGTTTCCCTGTCCAAATTCTATACTGAATTCAATGCACGCGGGCTAACGGGCGCGGGATCTGGGATTCTGGAGATGCAGCGATACAAAACCGGAACCGGCTTCGCTAACGCGAAGCTGTCCGAGATCCTTCCCTGCTCTCGCGTTACTCGCTTCGGTCAGGATGACAGAGCGGCCCACAGGCGGACGCTCATGCGATCCCGCAGTGTGTACCCTGTGGGAATGCGCGACGCTCTTCTTCAAAGCGGGATGTTGCCGTGCTTGCGCGTGGGATTTTTGTCGCGCTTGTTTGCGAGCGCTTTCAACGCGCCGATCACCTTGGGGCGCGTATCGCGCGGCATGATCACTTCATCTATATAGCCGAGCTCGGCGGCCTTGAACGGATTCGCAAACTTCTTGCGATAGTCTTCGGTCAGCCGCGCGCGTTCGACAGTCGCGTCTTTGGCGTTGGCGAGTTCGTTGCGAAAAACAATGTTGATCGCCTGCTCGGGGCCCATCACAGCGATTTCGGCGCTCGGATAGGCGAAGTTAAAGTCGCCGCGGATGTTTTTCGACGACATCACGTCGTACGCACCGCCATAAGCCTTGCGCGTAATCACCGTCACCTTCGGCACGGTGGCCTCGCAGAACGCGTAGAGCAGTTTCGCGCCGTGCCGGATGATTCCGGCGAACTCCTGCTGAGTGCCGGGCAGAAATCCCGGCACATCGACGAAGGTGACGAGTGGAATATTGAACGCGTCGCAGAAGCGGACGAAGCGCGCGGCTTTCACCGACGAGTCGATGTCGATAGATCCCGCGAGATATGACGGCTGATTGGCGACGAGGCCAATCGAGTAGCCGCCCATCCGCGCGAAGCCAATCAGAATGTTCTGCGCGTAGTCCTTCTGCACTTCAAAGAAATGACCGTCATCGACCACGCGGCGAATGATATCGCCCATGTCGTAGGGCTTGTTGGGACTTTCAGGCACGACCGAGTCCAGCGCCGCATCGGTGCGCCTGGGGTCGTCGCTGCTCGCGACGAACGGCGGATCCTCGACGTTGTTCGACGGCATGTACGAGATCAGTTCGCAGATCATCGCGAGCGCGCCGGCGTCGTCGTCGGCCTCGAGATGGCACACGCCGGACTTCTGGCTGTGTGTATCGGCGCCGCCAAGCTCCTCCATCGTGACCTCCTCATGTGTGGCCGCACGGATCACGTCGGGGCCGGTGAGGAACATGTACGACGTGTCGCGCACCATCACGATGAAGTCGGTTATCGCGGGCGAGTAGACCGCGCCGCCGGCGCACGGTCCCATGATTACCGAAATCTGTGGAATTACTCCCGACGACATAACGTTGCGCAGAAAAATATCCGCGTAGCCCGCCAGCGACACGACGCCTTCCTGGATTCGCGCGCCGCTGCCGTCGTTGAGCCCGATCACAGGACACCCCGTCTTCACCGCCAGGTCCATCACCTTGCAAACTTTCTCCGCGAACGCGCCTGACAGGCTGCCGCCGAAGACGGTGAAGTCGTGGCTGAAGATGCAGACCTGGCGGCCGTCGATAGTGCCGTAGCCGGTCACCACGCCGTCGCCGGGGATTTTTTTCTCGGCCATGTCGAAGTCGGTGATGCGATGGGTCTTGAACTTGTCGAGCTCGACGAACGAGCCGCGGTCGAGGAGCGCTTCGACGCGCTCGCGCGCCGTCATGCGTCCCTGCGCGCGCTGCTTCTTGACGCGATCGGCGCCGCCGGCAGCCTCCGCCTCGCGCGTGAGCTGCTTCAGTCGTTCGAGATTTTCTTTAAGAGCCATTTGTCACGACCGCGATAGAGCTGGATAGACGGCAAACAAAAAGGCGCCCGCCACGCGCCACCGGCAAGATAGATACCGCATGTTCGCGGCGGGTTAAAGCACCCGCCTACTGCGAGGTGTGGGGTGAAAAACCGGAGAAGTTCAGGCGGTCGCCGGGCTTGATTTTGTTTTTCGCGCAGAAGCCGCCGTTTACTTCGAGCACATACGCGGATTTGCCGTCGACGCCGAGCAGCTTGTCGGAGTAAGGCTCCGCGTTTGCGACGATTCCCGTCACCACGCCTTTCGAATCAGCGAAAATCATGTCGAGCGGAATCGGCGTGTTGTGCATCCAGAAATTGCGCGGCGCCTCATCGGGAAAGACAAAGATCATCCCGGCGCCGTCGTCGAGATGCCTGCGATACATCAGGCCGAGCTCACGCTGCGGGCCGGTGTTCGCCACTTCGACCGTGACTGTGGCGCGCGCCTTGCCGTCAGCGCCGACAATCGCGACGCACGGACCGCGCGCGCATCCGAGCGGCCCGAGCAGGACGATTACGAGCGCAAAGGGGTGAATTCGGATGCGCAGGCGGCGATGCAACTCTTCTCTCATTCGCCGAGAATCTAGCGCGTCGATGAATCGCGGGAAATCAGACCACGTTCGCTTCCGGCGAAATATCTTCGAGCTCCCGGCCCGAGGTCTCCGGCAGGAACCACATGATCAACGGTGAGATTATCCAGAAGACGGTCAGATAGCAGACTGCCCGCGCGTGCGAGCCCGTGAAATTGTACAGCACGCCTTCGAAGAACAGTCCAAGCGCGCCGCCGGTAGTACCTGCGACGGCGAGCGCGCTGCCGGCGGTCGAGCGGTAGGAGGTAGGAAACAACTCGGCGCTGTAGGCATTGAGGATCGTGCCGGCCGCGATGTCGAAAAACGTTTCCAGTATCCACGCCGGGGCGATAAACCAACCCGACGCCGTGTACATGAAGATTGTCAGGATCGGTGACAGAAACAGGAACGCGGCGCCCATGGTGCGCCGTCCATAGCGATCGCTGAGCCGGCCCGCGACAATCGCGCCTAATATGCCGAGCGCACCGCCAAACAGAACCAGCGACGAGACGTTGCCCGGCGACCAGTGGTGCCGATCCTGCAGAAACTTCGGAAACAGAAAGCCGGCAGCATTGCCGCCCATCGAGCCGAGGAAGGCGATCGACAGCATCGTAGTGAGCCGTCGCGGATATACGTTGTATAACTGAGCGACCGGTTCCCAGATTTTTACCGGCCGCAGCCCCTCCAGTTTCTCCTTCTCGAAGCGCGCGCTTTCGGGCAGCGTGCGCCGCAGCGGGATGATCACGATAAGCGGCAGCAGCGCAATCGCGTACAGCCCGCGCCATCCGTAGGGAATGACGTTAACAAACGCGAATACCAGCGCGGCGAGACCGTAGCCCACATTTGACACCGCGCTGAGCAGGCCGATCGACCATCCTCGATGGGCCGCGTCCACTTCTTCCACGACTATCACGGTCGCGATAGCGGCTTCAGCGCCCGCGAACGCGCGCGCGATAATTTCAAATACGACAAAGGCGCGCTCGCTTGGCGCGATCGCGATGAGGCCGGTGAAGATCGTGTAGCCGAAGACTGTGTAGAGCAGCAGACGGCGGCGCCCGAAGACGTCGGCAAACGGCGTCATGAGCAGCGAGAGCAGGTACCCAAGCCTGATCAGCGAGAGCATCGCCCCCAGTTGGGACTCCGCGATCTTCAGCCCCTCCTGAATTTGCTTGAGCGCAAGACTAAGCAGCGCGCGATCGTATTGATCGAAAAAACCCGCTGTCGAGGCGATCCAGAAGACCCGGCGCTGCCTCCTGGTAAACGGCGGCGTTCGACCGAGGAATCCAAGATGGACGCTCTTGCGATCCGAGTCCTCGGGCGGGGGGCCTGGCTCGGGTTTCAAATCCAGATCGATGGCGGGATCGGTCATCGTGATCTAGTCGATTGCCA
>JBOHWI010000543.1:0-4500 GCA_050736675.1 Binatus sp. (SeqCode) | reverse complement strand
ACCGCGGCTGCGAGTTCGGATGCGTGTACTGCTACGCGCGCTACACGCACGACTTTCTCGAGCTGCGCGACCCGATGGATTTCGAGCGCAAGATTTTCGTCAAGCGGATGGCGGCCGAGGTCCTGTCGCGCACCCTCTCGCGAACGCCGATCGGAACCGACGCAATTGCGATCGGCACTGCCACCGATCCCTATCAGCCGGCCGAGCGAAAGTACGGGCTGACGCGCTCGATGCTCGAAGTCTTCGCGCAGCTCCAGGGGCTGGACCTGTCGATCACGACGAAGTCGAGCTTGATCGTTCGCGACCTCGAGTTGCTGCGAAAGATCAACCGCCGCTCGAAGCTGTCGGTGAGCTTCTCGCTGATAACGCTCGATCGAAAACTGCAGCGAATCCTCGAGCCGCGAGCGCCGCGGCCCGGCCTGCGATTGCGCGCGCTGTTCGAGCTGGCGCGAGCGGGAATCCGATGCAACGTGCTGATGATGCCGATGATTCCGGGACTGACGGACGATCCCGCGGCGATCGAGAGCGTCGTGCGCCAGGCGCGCCGCGCGCAAGCATCCGGCGTTTGGTGGCGTTCGCTGTTTCTAAAGCCGGCGGCGGCACGCCGCTTCATTCCATTCGTGAAAGAGCGGTTCCCGCTTCTGGCCGAGCGCATCGACATGTTCTACGCCCACGCCGAATACGTCCCGCATGCGTACGACGATCGGATGCGTAAGATTTTCGATCGCATCCGCGCCCGCTACGGCTTCCCGATCGACAACGAGCGCTACATGCTGCAACCGCCGGCCGCGCCGCAGCCGCCGCGCCAAGCCACGTTGTCTTTCCGATCTTGATTCTGGGGGCAGGGGTCACCCCTGCCGAAGGAAGTTTGAAACCCACGGTGGGTTTCAAATTAGATTAAGTGATTTCCCCTGCCTGGATTCTGGTGCGCGGGGCGGGACTTGAACCCGCACGGTATTGCTACCACCAGCCCCTCAAACTGGCGTGTCTGCCATTCCACCACCCGCGCATCGTGCATGCCGGCGGAGCGGGTCGAGGGTCTATACCGCTCCGGCGCAAATCCGAACGTACTGCGATTACTTCGATGACGGCGTCGAGGCTCCGGCGGGAACGTTACCGGCCGGGGCGGGCGCCGCTGGAGCCGCGTTTTTGGGCGCTTGCTTCGACGCCGGCATCACGCTCGCGGGCGCCGACGAATCGAAGATACTGCCGGTCACGCGCCGCGCCGACGCGAGTGCCAGGAAGATCGAGGTCGCAAAAAAGATCGTCGCCAGCGCCCAGGTCGTTTTGGTCAGCGCATTGCCCGCGCCGCTCGCGCCGAACACGGTCTGGCTCGAACCGCCGAACACGGCGCCAACCTCCGCGCCCTTGCCCTGCTGCAGCAGGATGATGACGCACATGGTCACGCAAACAATCACATGAATCGAAATGACGATTGAAACCATTTTGTCTTCTTCAGCGAGTCCGCGCCCTGGCGATGCGCGCGAACGAGTCAGCCTTTAAGCTTGCCCCGCCGACCAGAGCCCCGTCAATATCGGGCTTGGACACGAGCGAGTCAACATTCTCGGCGGTGACGCTGCCGCCGTAGATTATGCGCACCGCCGCAGCGCGCTCGCGTCCGTAACCGTCGAGAATCGCGCCGCGAATCGACCCGTGGATCGATTCAACCTGCTCGGGCGTCGCGGTGCGCCCGGTGCCGATCGCCCACACCGGCTCGTACGCAATCGCCACTGCGGTTACGTGGTCATTGGCGACGTTCTCGAGTCCGCGCTGAAGCTGGCGCAGCACGACATCGAGCGCGCGGCCGCTGTCGTGTTCTTCCTGGGTTTCACCGACGCACATAATCGGCGTCATCCGATGCTTCAGGGCGGCAAGCACCTTGCAGTTAATCAGTTCGTCGGTTTCATGAAAGATGTGGCGGCGCTCCGAATGGCCGATTATTACGTGTGTCACGCCGTACGCCTGCAGCATCGGCGGCGACACCTCACCGGTGAACGCACCTTTGTCCTCGTAGTGCATGTTCTGCGCGCCCAGCAGTATCGACGAGCCGGCTAGCGCTTGTGCGACGGCCGGGATGAGAATGGCGGGCGGCGCGACCATCACGTCGCGATCTTTCGCGAGCGCCGCGGCGTCGCGATCGATCTCGGCGCGGATACCGGCGATGAGCGCGCACGCCTCGACTGGCAGCAGATTCATCTTCCAGTTCCCGGCGATCAGTTTCTTGCGCATATGTGTTTCACTGTCAGCTTTCCAGCGCCTTCACGCCGGGTAGCTCGCGGCCTTCCAGAAATTCGAGCGTGGCGCCGCCTCCGGTCGAGATATGCGTGAACTTGTCGGCCCACGGCGCGTGCGCGAGGGCCGCCGCAGTGTCTCCACCGCCGATTATCGAAATGACGCCCGCTTGATTGGCCAGGGCCTCGCCGACGCGCATCGTACCGCCCGCGAACGCCGGAATTTCGAAAAATCCGAGCGGGCCGTTCCAGATGACGGTTCTGGCGCGCGCGATTTCAGCAATAAACGACGCGGCGGTCTGTCGGCCGATGTCTAGTCCCATCATCTCGGACGGTATTTCGGTGACGATATGGGATGTCACGTCAACTTCGGGAACGGCCGCGACGATATGATCCGACGGCAGAATAATCTTGACGCCCTTGCGTGCAGCCTCGGCGAGCAATTCCCTGGCCAGCTCGAGCTTGTCATCCTCGACGCGCGATTTGCCGATCGCGATGCCCTGGGCTTTCAGGAACGTGTACGCCATCGCGCCGCCGATGAGGATCGCATCGACCTTGTCGAGCATACTTTTGATGAGGCCGATTTTGTCGGACACTTTGGCGCCGCCCATGATCGCGACCAAGGGCCGCTGCGGATTCTCGGTAACCTTCCGGAGCGCGTCGAGTTCGCGCATCATCAGGAAGCCTGCGGCACGCTCCCCGAGCAACCGCGTGACTCCCACGGTCGAGGCGTGCGCGCGATGCGCGGTGCCGAAGCCGTCGTTCACGTAGACCTGTTTGTGGCGCGCAAGTTCATGCGAGAAGTCGCGATCGTTGGCTTCCTCTTCTTTATGGAAGCGCAGGTTTTCGAGCAGGAGCGCTTCGCCCGGTTTCAGTGCGTCGATCATTTTGCCCGTGTGTTCGCCCACGCAGTCAGGCGCGAGTCTTACTTTCTGCCCGAGCGCCTTCGTCAGATACTCGGCCACCGGCTTGAGACTGAGCTCGGGCGTACGCTCCTTGGGCCGCCCTAGATGCGAGCAGAGCACGGCCGAGCCGCCGTGTTCGAGGATGTAGCGAATGGTGTCGAGGCTCGCGTCGATTCGCGCCGGATCCTGGATCTTGCCGTCTGCGATCGGCACGTTGAAGTCGCATCGCACGAGCACCTTTTTGTTTTGGAACTCGAGGCTCGTGATCGGTGCGACTGGCATCGCGGCGGCTACGACTTCGCGGCTAAAGCTGATGCGCGACGAAGGCGGCGATGTCGGCGAGGCGGTTCGAGTAGCCCCATTCGTTGTCGTACCACGAAAATACTTTCACCAGCCGCTTGCCGACGACCTTGGTGAGCGGCGCGTCGAAAATCGACGAATGCGGATTGCCGTTGAGATCGACCGAGACCAGCGGGGCTTCGCTGTATTCGAGAATCCCCTTCAGCGCGCCGTCGGCGGCGGCCTTCATCGCAGCGTTGACGGATTTCACGTCGGCATCCTTCTCCAGCGTCGCGGTCAGATCGACCAGCGAGACGTTCGCGGTCGGCACCCGAATCGCGATTCCGTCGAGCTTGCCGTTGAGCGCCGGCAGCACCAGGCCAATCGCTTTCGCTGCGCCAGTCGAGGTCGGGATCATCGACATCGCGGCCGCGCGCGCGCGGCGCAAATCCTTGTGCGGCCCGTCCTGCAGCATCTGATCCGAGGTGTAGCTGTGCACGGTGGTCATCAGGCCGTGCACGACGCCGAAACTCTCGTGCAGGACTTTGCCGACGGGCGCGAGGCAGTTCGTCGTGCACGACGCGTTGGAAATGACGTCGTGCTTTTTCGGGTCGTAAACGTTTTGGTTGACGCCCAGGCATAGCGTGACGTCGGCGCCGTCGGCGGGCGCGCTGATCACGACTTTTTTCGCGCCCGCCGTCAGATGCATCGCGGCCTTCTCGCGCGCCGTGAACAGCCCGGTGGATTCTATAACGACCTGCACGCCGAGCTTGCTCCACGGCAGCTTGGCGGGATCGCGCTCGGCAAGCACCTGCAGCGGCTTGCCGTCGAGAAAAATGCTGCCACCTTCGGCTTTGACTTCGTGACGGAGCGTGCCGTGGATGGAATCGTACTTGAGCAAATGGGCGAGGGTGGACGCGTCGGTGATGTCGTTGACGGCAACGACTTCGAGTTCCTTTTTGGTCAGGGCCGCGCGCAGAAACATCCTGCCGATACGGCCGAATCCGTTAATCCCGACTTTTATCGCCACCGCTCGATTCCTCCCGGTTAAATGCAGCGACCCGAACCTTAGATAAGTCCGGGTC
>JBOHWI010000542.1:0-11426 GCA_050736675.1 Binatus sp. (SeqCode) | reverse complement strand
CAGCAGTACCGCCAGCAAAGCCAGCGCCTTCCCCAAAATTGCGGACGAAGTCTTCGCGATTCGAGCTATTGCTCCGAGGTGGGACCGGCCGGAATACTGTGAGCGCGTCTTCCCCATCAATTTGCTTCAGCCTGAGTCAGCCGACTTAGCTGTTGGGGCTAAACCACGCCGCCCCCCCACCCACGCAGCTCGCGCAAGCACACGCCTTTTGGTGCGTACGCGCGATGCGTGTCACAGCCGGTCGCTGGTGTGAGTTTAGCGGGATGCGGCGGTGGCTAATAGGTGGGAAGATATCAGGCGTTCGCGTCGTTCGAGGCGCTGCGGAGCAGGCGGGGACCGTACTGCGCCGCCATCCGGAACGGGCGGATTAGCCAGTAGAGCGGGAACAGCGCTTGCGGCAGCGGGATTAGTTCGTAGTCGCCCATCGTCGGCGCCAGCGTCCGGTGGACGACGTAGTGGATTCGGGGGAGCGCGCCTTCGATCGAGCGGATCGGAACCGACCATGGGTCGAAGTGCGCCCGTCCATGCGAAGTTCCGCCGAACAATTGGCGTGCGACGCGTGAGGCCAGGGCCCTGACCGCGCGGTCGCCGCGAGCAGTCGCGCCAACTTCGTCGGGAATCGGAGCGCCGACCAGCTCGTGCGCGAGGCAGATGCCGGTCAAGAACATCCTGCGGCTGCCAAGCGCCGTCGCCTCGTCGAGTATCGCCATCAGATCGATTTTCGGCCGCGCCCGAATGGTTTCGGCGACGTCGCAAATCGATCCGAGCGCAACCCATCCGTGCTTGGCGGCGTGGACGCAGATGTACAGCAGCAGATCCTCCGGCGCGATCGCCGTCACCGTGCCGAACTCCAGATCGATCTTGCGCGCGCGCCGCCACAGCGCTTCCTCAGCAGGGGCAAAGCGGAACGAGCGGGGCGTGATTTTCCAGTGAACGTCGATTGCGCCCAGCCCGCCCGCCGCAAAGAAGGCGTCCTCGTACTCTTGAAAGTAGCCGGTCGCCAGACCTTCGCGCCGGGTATGCGGCGATCGGTATCGCTCGGCCGTTAGTATTTCTGCCACCCGTGGCAGGTCGCTCTGACGCACCAGGATGTCAAGGTCGATGAACTGGCGCAGCTCGATCGACCCATAAGCCATCGCGGCCAGCATTGGGCCCTTGAAGCTGATCGCGGCGACCCCTGCAGCCTCCAGCAGGCCCGTCAGGCGGACGAGCTCCGCCGCCAGATGATGGTTGTACAGAGCAACCAACTGCCACTGCGTTCGCAGCTTCGCCAGACCGTCTTCGGGCGCCACTGTTGGACATTGGAGGGCCAGGTACCGATGGACGAGCGGTAGCACCGAGTGGCGATTTGCAATGCTGATGACGTGGTCCCAATCCCGCACCCGTGGGGCAAGCTCCGACGCCCGGGCCGTGCGCGCAGGCGATGCCGCAGATGTCGCGCAGCACAGCACGAGTGCCGCTTCGGTCGACAACTCGAAATGGTCGAGGAGAGCTTCAGATGCCACAGGGTCGTCAACAATACCTCGAAGCGCAACCGGAGCCCAAGTATGCCCAACGTCTCGACGCGGTGGCCGTGATGCGGCCGACGGACGGGATTGGTACAACCTGTAGGGAACTCCTGCAGTGCGAAATAGGGCGTTCGCGGTTCGGGTGAGTCAGAGTCACGCGGGCCTTCTAAAGTGGTGTAGACGCGCCTAGCTGCATTCCAGTTGGTGGTGGCGCGCGAGTAGTTGCGCGTTTGACACAGCATGCCTTCAGCAGGTAGTTTCTCCGAGGGGGGAAGAGCCCCGTGACGGAGCTGGGTGTTCTATAGCTGGTTCCGCGGAAAGGAGTCACGTAGTGAAAAAGAGTCGCTCAGCTGACGCCAAGAAAAAACAGAAGCTGCAAAAGTACGTTCCGCCGGCGTTGGTGGATTACGGCAACGTCACAAAAATTACCGCCGCTCCGAAAGTGGTCAGCGGCCCCGACGCGCCAGGCGCGATGTTAAAGGGGTCCTGCCTCTAAAAAACGGGGCCCGGCGTCCTCTTCTCGAAGCGAGTCCAGGCCCGTATGCTGCGGATCCTCGCCAAAGGACTCGCAAAAGTCGAACACAGTTGCAGGTCAGTCGATTGGAGCGGCCGTTTCGGCAGGGCCGCTTTAGCAGGATGAACACGTATTGGTTTTGTGGATTCGTCCTGGTCAGCGACACGCCGATCCCGGAGCTAAACGAAGCTTGCAGCGGCGCGGCTGACGGCGATCGCGTGATAACTGTTCACCTCGGCGAGGTCAGCCCTGACTTTGTAAGTCCATCAGAATGGTTTATGCGCCAGAGCCTGCCTGATGGTGCTCCATGGTCGGCGCGCGCGCGGACGCGCGACGGATATTTTCTCGGCGACGGATATTTTCTCCGCTTTCACGAACTTGCGGATTTTCTGGTGGACCACGGCGGTCAGCACATAAGGTGCGTTGCGCGCCACCCCACGGTGTCGGATCTTACGATCCGGGCGCTTCTGCTCGATCAGGTGATGCCTCCGGTTATCGCACTGCACGGACGATATGTGCTGCACGCCGCCGCCATTCGCACCGACGCCGGTGTTTGCGTGTTCGCGGGAGACTCAGGCGCGGGCAAATCGACGATCGCCGCGCAGCTCGCGGCCGTGGGCGGCGATTTTCTTACTGACGACTGCCTGGTGATCGATGAGCAAGAAGGCGTCGTGGTGGCGTGGGCATCGCACCCGAGCATAAAGCTTCGCGACGACGCCATACAGTTCCTGAAGCCGGGCGGTCAGAGCGAGCCGGTCGCCGAGTACACTACCAAGCGGCGCGTCTCGGCTCCGAGTTTAGGCGCGGCGTTTCCGCGCGAGCCTCTTCCGGTCGCCCGGATCTATTTCCTGACACGCGGAGATGACGACGCGGCGGCGACCAGCGAGCCGCTGATTGAGCGGTTGCCCCCGCGCGCTGCGTTCATGAAGTTGGTCAAACACAGCATCAGGCTGGATAGCGTGGATCGCGCAATGCTCGAACGCGAGTTTCAGTTCACGCGCCGTATCGTGGATACAGTGCCTGCCGCGCTGCTCTCGTTACCGAACGATCTTTCCAAGCTGCGCTTGGCCCACGACGCTATCGTCGCCGACCTGGCGTCGAACTGAGCGCCGGCCGATTCGGCCTTTCACGTCTGAGATCGATCAGCTCTGTCGCAAGCTCGGCATAGCGCCGCACCTTCAGTTCGTAGCGCATGTATTGGCGAATCGCGCGCCCGATCGATCGCAGCCTCAACGTCAAGTCCGGGAGCGTGGCCGTCGGATCGCATAGTGGCACTTCGTTTTTGATCGGCGGTTCGCTCGCCGCGATGAATTCGAACACCAGGCTGACACGCGGATTTCCCTGTCCGTGCGCCGTTGAGCCCCAATGGATGATATTGAACTGCCAACCGAGCAGCGAACCTGCCGGGGCCGGCATCGCACGACTGCGCTGCAGCAGCTCGCGCATCTGAAGATTGCTGGCGTCGCGCAGTTCGCGCCGCTCTCCGATTGCCGAGGTATTCATGTCCTTCGGCACCAGATAGATGCAGCCATTGTCGATAGTAGCATCAGTGAGTGGCATCCAAATCGACATTCGATTCGGCAGACTGCCGTCAATGTGCGGCGGCCATCCGCTGGCGCCTCGCACGGGCTGCACGTAATGGCACCAGCCGTGCGGAATGCATTTGTAATCTTGGCCGAGAGCCGCAGTGAGAATCTGCGCTATCGGCGCGATTTGCCAAAGCGTCCAGAGCTGGTCGTACACGTAGGCGAACACCGGCGGCCATCCGGCTTTGCGAACCGTCTCGATGCATTCCAGGAGTGGGACCGTAAGGCTCTGCGTGATCGGCGATTCGGACGAGAAGTAGCCCCACTGATCCAGCCCCCGCGTATAACGGGCGAGCGTGGCCGCATCGAGAGGCGGAACGTCGGAGACTGGCGGAGCTTTTGCGCAAACAGAGAATGAAGGGTAGAGCGCCTGCCAATACGCGGGGTCAGCGGCCTGCTTAAGCCGTGCGCGAATCTCCTCCGTGGAAAGCGACAATCGAGACAGCAGTTGTTGCCCCTTCTGCTGCGGGCGGACTTTGACGGTCATTGATGCCCGGCTTCGCGTGAGTCAGAGATGCTCGCAGACGGGCATCGCGGCGTAGTTCAGATGTTCACCCGCGCCAGTGATAATCCGGTCGCCGCATTCGAGCCATGCATGACCGCTTAGAATATCGGCTGAATTCTTCGCGATTCCGAGCTTGATTTGACTGCTGATGCCGCGGCGCGCGAGCATCGCGCGCCCGGCGATCGCTCGCACGAGGCAATTTTCTCCGGTTGGTACGATCCGTCCAGCCGTCTCGACCGCCCAGCTGATTCTTGCCGCATCTGCGTCAGAAGACATCGCCTCGGTCCGCGCCGCCAAGGGTAGTAAGATTTTGCGGACCGGAACGAACATCACAGTGCCCCGGGCCTTGATGACCGAGACTATCGCCGACGCGAGCAACCGGCGATCGGCTGCCGGCAGTCTGAAAAATTTCCCCAACCGCGTTTGCATCATTGACGCTGGTCATCAAGCTTAGACGCGCGAGGGCGACAATGCCAACCCGTTGTTCGGCAGTGTCCCGTAATTTAGACTTGCCCTGAAGGTGGAACTTTGTCGCTCATTCTTGACGAGCATCGCGAATATCTCATCGACCGACCACGAGTGTCGGCATTCGAGCGGGCGATTTCCGAAGTAGTCCGGCGCGGCGACGTGGTCCTCGACCTGGGATCGGGGACCGGAATACTGGGACTGTTCGCGTTGAAGGCGGGCGCGTCGCGCGTATATGCGATAGACGGCATCGGGCTCACCCAGCTCGCGCGCGAAATCTTCGCGGCCAACGGTTTCGCGGATCGCGCCGTTTGCATCAAGGGATTGTCGACGCGCGTCGAGCTGCCGGAGAAGGTGAACGTCATCATCGGCGACTTGATCGGGCGCTTCGGGATCGACGGCGGCCTGGTCGAGTATTTCGCCGACGCGCGCCGACGGATGGCCCAGCCGGACGTGCGCACGGTTCCATCCAGGGTCGATCTGCTGGTCGCGCCGGTCGAAGCGCCGCAGACGTGGGCGGAAGTCGATTTCTGGAAAACGTCCCCGGCCGGATTCAACTTCGATCGTGCATACAACATCGCAGTCAATACCGGCCATCCCGTGAAGTATCGGCCCGACCAGATTCTTGGAAAGCCTGAAGTGTTCGCGACCATCGACGTCACTCGAGACGGCAATGCAATCCTGCAGGGCGAGGCGATGAGCGTGATACGCCGCTCGGGCACGATGCACGGGATTGCGGGATGGTTCGAGGCGACGTTGTCGCCCTTGGTGACGATGTCGAACTCGCCGCTGCGCGAGGACGTAATCAATCGCCGCGCAGTTTTCTTTCCGGTCGATCCTCCGAGTGCGGTGCAGGCCGGCGACTCGGTCCGCGCGAAGATGTGGATCTCGCCGGCCGAGACCCTGGTCAGCTGGCGCGTCGAATTGGCCGATCGCTCCGGCGCGGTCCGCAGGAAATTCTCGCATTCGACCTTCGGCGGGATGCTGATATGTCCTGAAGATCTCGCCAAGTCGCGGCCGGACTACGTTCCGCAGCTGACCTCATGGGGAAAGGCGCGGCGTTCGGTCGTGAACCTTTGCGACGGTAGGCGAACAATCGCAGAGATAGAACGCGAGGTTTATGAACTCCATCGCGACTTGTTCGCTTCGCTCGGCGAGGCTTCCGTTTTCGTTTACGAGGTAATGGTCCCGTACGGCACGTCGGGGTGACCGGTGATGTACGCGGCGGGTCCCGGCAAAAGGTGGCGCACATGAAGATCGAGATTTCTGAGGACGTGGTCTGGCGCGAATTCGGCGGCGAGGTTCTGATGCTCGATCTCGCCAGCCAGCATTATTTTGGTCTCACCGGTACCGGCAGCGAGATGTGGCAACTGATCGCGGAGCATGGATCATCCGACTCCGTGATCGATTCCCTGCTCGCCAAGTATGACGTGGAGCCCGCGAATCTCAAGGCCGATTTCGAGAAACTCGTCGATGAACTGGCCGCCAAGGGGATGATCCGGGTTTCGCGTGGCGACTGACCTCCTCTTTCCCGACACACGTTCCCCCATGCAGCGTTGAGCGGGATCGCGGCCATATTCAACCGGGACGGGCGGCCGGTTGAAATCCGAACGATCACGGCGATGCTCGACGCGGTCAACCATCGCGGACCCGACGGCGGCGGAATGTGGGCCGAAGGGCCTGTCGCGCTCGGCCAGCGGATGTTGCACGCGACGCCCGAATCGATCTACGAGCAACAACCCTGGTGCGACGAGGCGGCACGTTATCGCCTGGTCTTCGACGGTCGCATCGACAACGGCGCCGACTTGCGGCCTCAGCTCATTGCCGCCGGACTCCAGCCTCGCAACAACACCGATGCGGAACTCGTCTTGCGCAGCTACCAGTGCTGGGGCGAAGAATTTGCCGTCAAGCTGATCGGCGACTTTGCGATCGTCATTTGGGATTCGCAGACCGAAACGCTTGTCTGCGCGCGCGACCCGACCGGCATGAAGCCGTTCTATTACTATGCGGATCGCAAAAAGTTCGTCTGCGGCTCCGAACTGCATCAACTCTTTCACTGCGAGGTCCCGTGCGAGCCGAATGAGGAGATAGTAGGCGAATACCTGGCGTGCCGGACGTACAGCGCCGAACCGACGCTCTATCGTTCCATCCTCCAGCTACTGCCTGCGCATCTGCTGATCGTCAGCCGCGACCGGCTGGTCACGCGGCGCTACTACGATCTCGACCCCGCCCGCGAAATCCGGCATCGCAATGACGACGAGTATGCAAGCCACTTCCTGTCCGTCTTCAAGGAAGCCGTAAGGTGCAGACTGCGGGCGGTGGATCTGGTCGCATCGGACCTGAGCGGCGGCCTCGATTCGTCGACGATCGTGTCCGTCGCCCGAATTCTTCAGGAGCAGGGCGAGGCCGGATGCGATCGGTTTGAGTCTTTTTCGCAGGTATTCCCGGGGCTCTCGTGCGACGAGAGTGAATACATAAAAGCGGTGGCGGCGAAATGCGGGGTGCCGCTTAATCTCGAGCTGTCAACGCCCGCGAGCGAGGTCGATCTGGCCGCGCAGGTCCGGCAGTTCCGCGATTTTCCGAATTACCCGAATCTCACCTCCGGATATGGATTCCGCCGGCTCGAAAGACGCAAGGGCGCCCGCGTGTCTTTCACCGGCGAAGGCGGCGACGAATGGTTCAGCGGTTCTGCGAGCGATAACGCCGACTTGCTGCGCTCCCTGCGTATAGCCGCGCTGATTCGGCAGGTCCGGATCGATGCGGATCAATCGGGCACCAGGCTGATGCGCCAACTTGGCCCGCTGCGGCTCTTGATCAGAACCGCGGTGATGCCGCAGTTGCCGCCGGCCGTTCGGGAATTCGTGCAATGGAGATCGCGCCCGAGTCGTCTGCCATATCCGGCTTGGGTCGCTCCCGACTTTGCGCGCCGTGTCAATCTCTACGCGCGGCTGATCGCGGAACCGCGCATGCGGCGGGTGCGGGGTGTTGGACGCCGCTTGATCTACGAAACCTTTCATCACGGAGAACTCCCCGTTACCTCCGCAATGGTCGAGCAGGCCATCGGAAGGATTGGTCAGGAGACGCGGCGGCCGTTTTACGATCGGCGGATTATCGAATTCGCCTTTGCCCTGCCGAACGATCAACTACGCCGCGGCGGATTCGAGCGATACATCGTTCGCAATGCGATGACCGGGATTTTGCCGGAAGTTGCCCGCACGCGAATCACCAAAGCCACCTTCAATCAGCCTTTCCTGGAATCCGTCAAGCATAACGGGGCGCTGATCTCGTTCGATCGGCTGGAAATCGCGCAGCGCGGATGGGTTGATCCTGTGAAACTGAAATCCGCTTTCGAGGTTCTTATGGATTCGTATCGGAACGGGGAGGAGGGCTTTGCCGCTCCGGTATGGCTCGCGATCGCGACGGAGATTTGGCACCGGGTCGTATTCGGCTCGGGCAAGCTCGAGCGGTGATCCGGTCTTCTGAGACCGCGCGGTCAACTTCGACTAGACAGGAGACGAGCGGCTTGCTTTTGCGATTGTTCCCTTTCGCGCGTGAGGCTAGGTTTCTCCGACAGCATGCCGACTGCAATCAATCGATGGTTTCCGCAGAGCGCTACCGCTGACGCCCGGCGCCTGCTGACAACGCGCGCGCTGCGTGGCCTGGCCGACGGCGCTGTCAGCGTGTTGTTGCCGGGCTACCTGACGGCTATAGGATTCAGTCCGCTGCGGGTCGGCGCAATCGTGTTCGGCACGCTGTTGGGCTCGGCGGCGCTGACCTTGTGGGTGGGTCTCGCCACTGATCGGCTGGGGCGGCGTCGAGTGCTGCTCGCGGCGTGCGCGCTCATGCTGCTGACGGGGATTGGATTCGCGCTCACCACGAGCTTTTGGCCGCTGTTCGTCGTCGCCGTCGTCGGCACGCTGAATCCGTCGGCCGGCGACGTCAGCCTGTTTCTGCCGGTCGAGCAGGCGGCGCTGGCCGAGACCGCGGAGCCGCGCGATCTGACTGCGATGTTCGCGCTCTACAACGTAGCGGGCGCGATGGCGGGAGCGTTCGGTGCGCTTGCCAGCGGCGTGCCTGCGGTGCTCGCGGCGCGTAATGGATGGGCGCCGGCGTCGGCGCTGCGGTCGGGCTTCGTCGCCTACTCGATCATCGCGGTGGTTGCGTTTTCGGTTTATCGGTATCTCTCGCCCGCCATCGAAATCGAGCGCCAGCCGGTAAAGTCCGCGCCGCTGGCGAAGTCGCGCACAATTGTTTACCGGCTGGCCGCGCTGTTCAGTCTCGACTCGCTCGGCGGCGGATTCGTAATCCAGTCGCTGCTGGCGCTGTGGCTGTTCCGTCGCTTCAACATCTCGGTTCAAACGGCGGGCGCGTTCTTCTTCGCCGCCGGACTGCTCGGCTCGTTCTCGCAGTTCATTTCGTCGGCGCTCGCGGCGCGGTTTGGACGGATCAACACGATGGTGTTCACGCATCTGCCGTCGAACGCGATGCTGATCATCGCCGCCTTGATGCCGACGCCGGCGCTGGCGATGACGTTCCTGCTGATGCGCTATTCGACCTCGCAGATGGACGTGCCCGCGCGCCAATCCTACGTGATGGCGGTGGTGCCGCCCGAGGAGCGCGCAGCCGCGGCGACTGTTACCAATGTGCCGCGTAGCCTGGCGGCGGCACTGGCGCCGTTGCCGGCGGGCGTGATGCTGAATAGTTCGTCCTTCGGATGGCCGCTGATTTGCGCAGGCACATTGAAAGCGGCTTACGACATATTGCTGCTGATCCAGTTTCGCGCCGTAAAACCCTCCGACGAATCCTGATTCCTGCCAAATCCGAGTGCGCGAAGGTGCAGCCGGTGTGCTTGCACGTTCGAAGGGTTGCGTCATCCCGGAGCGGAGTAGCGACCCAGGTAGTTTCCCTTCGCGGTTGTCACGATCAAGTATGGGTGCGACTTCAATAGTTTCGCGGCGAGACGCGGGATCATGTCGGGGCGAATTGTCTGTGGATTGGGATTCATTGCGTCGAGAGCGCGCGGTGCGGGACTTGACTGTTCGATGGCGCCGAGCAGGACTCCGTTGGAGTTCAGCACCACGGCGCGCGGGATCGGCGAATCGGCCACGGCGGGCGGAAGGGAGTCTTCGGGGCCCAGGCGTACGAGATCGTCGCGCATCGACTCGGACACACAGACGCGGTTCGAGTAGTGAATCCAGAATGAGCGCAGGCCGGGCGCCAGGTTGTTTACGAAATAGCGGAGCGCGCGTATCCGCTCTGGGAGCGATGCCGGCGGATCCATCGGCAATCCGTGCACCATCCAATCGGCCTTGCCGCGGAAGTAGTGACGAACGTCTTTGAATCCAAGAAAATCGAGCTGCGTCGCAGCCCGTGCGCTGAGGTCTCACAAGGAATCGCGGCAATAGACTGCAACCGTGCGCGTGCGGTCGAGCGATGTGGGCGCATCGCGCAGAATCCTTGCAACTGGAATGTGAACAGCGCCACGGATGTGTGTCGTGCTGTATTCGTGGGACGGAAGCACGTCGACGATTTGCGCGCCGCCCGATGCGAGCATCGAGGCAAGCTCGCGATGTCGGATCTCGCGCACGGCTACCGGCGCATCGCGGCCAGCGCAGTTAGGGCGGTGTCGACGATCGTCTCGCCGCTGCCGGCCGCGATTCGCGCGGTGTCGACTTCGTAGCCGCCCTCCGCGTACGCGGCGCGAGTCGGGATGTACCCGATCAAATCGTTGCAGTAACCGGCGACAAAAGTCTGCGCGAAGTGCCGGTTCGTTTTGAGCGCAAGGCCGAGCTCGACGAACAGTTCGCCGGGGATGCCGACGATGGCGAGGTCGCCGACGGTGACGAAGGTCATCGCGGTAGCGAGTTCGCGGCGTGCCATGTCGACGCGGCGGTCGCGGCGATTCTGTTCCTCGAGAACTTCAAGAGCGTTCAACGCCGCGACCGATTGCGCGTGATGGTCGCGCAGACGCTTCAACTGGAAGCCGTCGCCGCCGCGATGGTTGTCCAGCGAGGCCTGGGTCTGGGCGGCGCAATCACGCGCGACGGCAAGTTCGGCGATGATGTCCTTGAGCATCAGATTAAGTGCGGTTCTGCGCACGGCGATTCGCGTGTCAGCGATCGAGTGAGCGCGCGCGAGCGCGTCGAATGCGGCGCGGCCCATCGCGCGGCCATGTTGTTCGGCGACTGTGAAATTGCCGCGGCTGCGTGGATCGATGTTGCCCGTGGCGCCCTGTACGAAGATCGATATTGGGCGTGCGCCCTTGCCTGAGGCGGCGGCAGTTTCAATTTCATCCATCGCGAAGCCCGGCCAGTCGCGCGAGTAGAGCAGGTTGTCCTCGCACAGCACGACGCCGTGGCATGGATAATTCATTAGGAAGGCGATTGGAGTTCCGTCGGCACGGTAAGCGCCGAGCGCGATAACTTCGGTGTCGGCAGGGCCATTGTGATTTGCAGCAGTCTGAACTTGCCCATGCGGACGCTTCAAACGCCGATGAGTTCCGAGGGTAAACGACGCCGTGGCCGCGCGGAGTGTCGCGGGCTCGAGTTTTTCATGAGCCTGAACGATTGAGGACGCAATCTTTGCCGGTAGCGCGCGCTCCCATTCGAGGTCGCGGCCTTCCGCCGGTTTCGCGTCGGCGCGCGGCGTCGCGAAGATGTTGAAGGCGGGCGCGGAATGGGTGTGAGTCGCGCAGACCAGGATCGAATCCGCCGGAATGCCGGTCTTCGCGCAGGCGCGCTCGCGGATGTCGTCGGCGATACGAACGCCGAGCGCGAGCAGGTCGACGCCGACGACGGCGACCTTGCTCGCGCCGTCACTGAGCACCAGAGCCTGAGCAGCGAGGTCGT
>JBOHWI010000541.1:0-5485 GCA_050736675.1 Binatus sp. (SeqCode) | reverse complement strand
GCTCAACGCCAACAAGCAGTTCGCGCCGCATATGGGCGAGACCACGATCGGCATGGCCGAGGGCCGCGGCGAGTTTGACCAGCAGAGGGGCTGGGCAAAGAAGATGGCCGAGGGCAGGTGGCTCGCGCCGAGCTGGCCGGAGAAATATGGCGGGCGCGGCGCCGGGATTCTGCAGAACATCGTCTATGGCGAGGAGCTCGCGCGCGCCGGCGTCGCGGCGCCGATGATCGGAATGGGAATCAGTTTGTTCGGCCCGACCCTGTTGCATTGGGGGACCGAAGAGCAGAAGCAGCGCTTCATCCCGCCGATCATGAAGGCCGAAGAAATCTGGTGCCAGGGATATTCGGAACCGGGCTCCGGCTCCGACCTGGCGTCGTTGCAGACGCGCGCGGTCGAGGACGGCGACTACTTCGTCGTCAACGGCCAGAAAGTTTGGACCTCGATCGCGCAGCACGCCGACTGGATCTTCTTACTGGTACGCACCGACCCCGACGCGCCCAAGCACAAGGGCATCAGCTATCTGATGGTCGATATGCACAGCCCCGGCGTGACCGTGCGGCCGCTGGTGCAAATTACCGGCAACAAGGGCTTCAACGAGGTATTTTTCGAAGACGTGCGCGTGCCGAAGAAAAACCTCGTCGGCGAAAAGAACCAGGGCTGGCAGGTCGCGATCACCACTCTGATGTTCGAGCGCTCAGGCGGCGGCGGCGATCGCGGCGGGATGTCGCAAGTCCGCGAGCTGGCGAAACTCGCGAAAGCGTTGCCGCGCAACGGCGGTACCGCGTGGGACGACGGCAGCGTGCGGCAGAAAATCGCAGAGTTCGCATGCGAGGCGGTTGCGCTGCGCTACACCGGATATCGTCAGCTCACGCGACGACTCAAGGGGATGCCGCCGGGGCCGGAAGGCTCGATGATGAAACTCTGCGGCACCGAGCTCAACATGCGAATCCAGTTGTTCGCGATGGAACTGCTCGGGCCGTACAGCCAGATCGAGTACAAGGCCCCCTTTGCGATCGACAAGGGCAAGTGGTCGTTCCGGATGCTGGCGGCGCGCGGCGGCACGATTGCGGCCGGCAGCAATCAGATACAACATAATATCATCGGCGAGCGCGTCCTCGGCCTGCCGAAAGGCTAAGCGCCTTTCTGATTCTTGTCGCCCTTCCCGCGCGGGAAGGGGTTAGGGGGTTAGGTTCCTCATGGATTTCAACTACACACCAGAAGACGAGACCTTTCGCAGCGAAGTGCGCACGTGGCTCGAAGCGAACAAAAAATTCGCGCCGCCTGCCGTCAATATAATGGCCGACGAAGGCGCCGGCGACTGGGAAGGGCGCGTCCGGTGGCACAAGAAGCTCAACGACGGCGGCTGGGTCGCCGTGAATTGGCCCAAGGAATACGGCGGGCGCGGCGCCACCGTGATGCAGCGGCTGATCTACCGCGAAGAGCTCAGCCGGCTCGGACTCAACGAGCCGTTTATCGGGATGGGAATCAGCCTGCTCGGCCCGACCCTGATGCATTGGGGGACCGAGGGGCAGAAGAAAAATCACATCCCGAAAATTCTCAAGGGCGAGGAAGTCTGGTGCCAGGGATACTCGGAGCCGGGCTCGGGGTCCGACCTCGCGTCGGTGCAGACGCGCGCGATCGACGACGGCGACGATTTCGTCGTCAACGGGCAGAAAGTGTGGACCTCGATGGCACAGCACGCCGACATGATCTTCGCGCTGGTGCGCACGGATCCCGACGCGCCCAAGCACAAGGGCATCAGCTACCTGCTGATCGACATGCACAGCGCCGGCGTCACCGTGCGTCCGCTCGTGCAGATGACCGGCGGCAAGGGCTTCAACGAAGTTTTCTTCGAGGACGTGCGCGTACCGAAGAAAAATATCGTCGGCGAGCGCAATAATGGCTGGCAGGTCGCGATGACCACGCTGATGTTCGAGCGCGGTGGCGGCGGCGGTGCGGATTACTCGGGCGAGGTGCATGAACTCGCGCGCCTCGCCAAGCGAATCCCGCGCAACGGTTCAAACGCCTGGGACGACTCGAGCGTGCGCCAGAAGATCGCCGAATTCGCCGCCGACGCCGAGGCATTACGCTACACCGGCTATCGGCAGTTGACGCGTCAGTTGAAGGGAATGCCGCCGGGGCCGGAAGGCTCGATGATGAAACTGTGTGGCACAGAGCTCGGGCTGAAGATCGCGCTGTACGCGATGGAACTGCTGGGGCCGTACAGCCAGCTCGAATTCAACGCGCCGTTCGCGGTCGACAAGGGCAAGTGGTCATTCCGAATGCTCGCCGCCCGCGGCCCGACAATTTACGCCGGAACGAATCAGATCCAGCACAACATCATCGGCGAGCGGGTGTTAGGATTACCGAAGGGCTAGCGCTTCACGCGCGCTCTCACCTTTACAATCTGCATTTGTTGCGCGCGATTTACTTTACAGTGAATTCATTTCGTGGCACTGTCGCGCCAACGCGATGCTGCTGCAACTCACCGCTTCCGCATACTTCGATTTCCTGCAGCAGTTCGCTTCGTTGACGCGCGATCCGGTCGGCTACGGCGTCGGCGTGCCGCGCGGCGACGGCCGTCCCGTGCTGCTTATTCCCGGATTCACCGCCGGCGATTGGTCGCTTGGCACTCTCGCACGCTGGCTTCGGCGCATCGGCTACAAGCCGTACTTGTCGGGAATCGACCTCAACGTCGGATGCCCGCGGCGCAGAGTCGAGTTGGTGGATGGCGCGTCGAAAAAATCGCGCACGAATCCGGCCGGCGCGTGACGATCATCGGGCACAGCCTCGGCGGCGTGCTCGGGCGCGCAATCGCAGCGACGAACCCCGAGATCGTGCGCGAGGTGGTGGCGCTTGGCTCGCCGATCCGGAGCGGATGGACGGGAGTACACGATCAGGTCCGTCCCGCGTTGCAGGCGATCCAGACATTCTGGCAAACGGTTTCCAGCGCGCCTGAAAATTGCGGGACGATGGAATGCTCGTGCGGAATCGCGGACGCAGTGTTTGCACCGACGCCGGAGCGCAGCCACTTCAGCGCCATCTACACGCGCCGCGATGAGGTCGTGCAATGGCAATCGTGCATCGACGACGCCGGCGCCAACTTCGAAGTGTCGGGACTGCACGCGAGCCTGATAGTCAATCGCCAGGTATATCGAATCCTTGCGTCTATTCTTGCCGACTCCGCGGTCGAGAGCGCTGCCGCTTGAACATTAGCCGCCCGTAGTTCTATTCATCGTAGTGGACCCGAAAAAAGAGGAGATTACCACGTGGCAGCAGTTCGCGATTTTGCCCAAACTAAAGACGGCCTCAAGCTTCGCTACGAGATCCGCGGCAGCGGCGCGCCGGTCGCGCTCATCATGGGATTCAGCGGCTCGAGCCGCGGCTGGGGCGAGGCGTTCCTGAAACCGATGGAGGCGCGCTTCAAGATTTTCGTCATCGACAATCGCGGCACCGGCGAGAGCGACAAGCCCGACGCCGAGTTCACGCTCCGCGACATGGCGGCGGATATCGCCGCCGTGCTCGACCATGCGCAGACGCCGCGCGCCCATATTTTCGGCATCTCGATGGGCGGGATGATCGCGCAGGAATTCGCGCTCGCGTACCCGGCGCGAACGCGCGGGTTGGTGCTCGGATGCACCAACTGCGGCGCGAGTCATTCGATCCCGGCCGATCCCGCGGCGATCGCCAACCTGATACCCGCGCCCGGGATGGATCCGATCGAGCAGGCGCGGCGCGCGTTTTCGGTGGCCTGCGGCAAGGCGTTCCTCAACTCGGAATCGGGGCAGGCGATCCTCACGCAGGCGATCGCCGAGATGGGCAATTATCCGATCACGCCGATGCATACGTTCATGCGGCAGGGACAGGCTATTGGCGGCTTCGACAGTTTCGCGCGGCTTGGACAAATCAAGTCGCCGACTCTTATTATTCACGGCGACGACGATTCGATCGTGCCGTATCCCAACGCGGAAGTTCTTCGCAGCGCGATCGCGGGATCGAAAAAGCATACGCTCAAGGCCGCCGGTCACATGTTCTTCTGGGAAGTGCCTGTCGAAGCCGCGCGCGTGGCGGGCGATTTTTTGTCAGCGGTGAAGTAACCGCCGGAGATTTCAAATGGCGAACTACGAAACCGTCATCTACGAAAAAGCCGAAGACAAAATCTATCGGCTGACGTTGAACCGTCCCGAAAAACTCAACGCGCTGTCGCAGAAGCTGCTCAAGGAACTCGACTCGGTGATGGACGAATACGAGTCGAACGCCGACGCCAGCGTGCTGATAATCCGCGGCGCCGGGCGCGCGTTCTCGGCCGGCTACGACTTGCAGGGCACGCAGCATCCGGGCTCGACCTTCACCGTCACCAACGACCGGATGGGCCTGCACAAGACGATCGAGCGATGGCAGCGGCTGTGGGCGATCAACAAGCCGACCATCGCGCAGGTGCACGGCTACTGCCTGGCGGGCGGCACCGAGTTCGTCGGCCACTGCGATATAGTGTTCGCCAGCGAGGACGCGCAGTTCGGGCATCCGGCGGGCCGCTCGCTCGGAATCCTGCCGACGATGTCGATGTGGCCGGTGCTGATGGGTCCGCGCAAAACGAAGGAATATTTTTTCACCGGTGACTACATGTCGGCGAAGGAAGCGCTCGAGTGGCACCTCATCAATCGCGTTTTTCCGAAGGACAAGCTCGAGGAAGAGACGATGAACTATGCGCGCCGAGTCGCGATGGTGCCGGCGGAGTTGCTGATGTTGCACAAGGCGGCGGTGAATCGCTATCTCGATATAATTGGGATTCGTGCGGCGGAGCAGTCGTCGGCGGACATCGACGTGATCGCGCATCAGACCGATACGGTGAAGAACTGGATGAAGGCGAGCCGCGAGAAAGGCCTCAAGGGCGCGCTCACGGAGCGCGACCGCCCGTTCGCGAAGAAGGCGTAACGATCGAATCGTCGAGCAGGAAACACAGAAGGAGGGAACTGAGGGACAATGGTTAAACGTGCCTTGCTGGTGGCCGCCGTTTTTTTGATTGGGTGCAATTCTTCGCCCACACAAACCGCGGATAACGGCGTCGGCGGAGCCGGCGTCGTTTCCACTGCACAAGTGCCGATGGCAGCGGAGACGACCAGTCTCTCACTCGACTGGGGCAAGAAGGCACAAGCCGGTCAGGTTGCGATCGCCGACGTGATTACCTACGGCGGTTCGAAACCGACGATCACAGCGCCGGCCGGATGGCAACTGATTCGTAACGATTCCACAGATACGACGCGGCAGTCTTTGTATTGGCATGCAATTCAGGCCAACGACCCCAGCACGTCGACGTGGACATTCAGCACGCCGGTCGATGCGCAAGGCGCGATCGTATTGCTCGACAATGCCGCAGCAGGGTCGCCGGTGGATATGAGCAGCGGCAACACCGGCACTGGCGGTACGCTGACGGCCAAGTCGATTGTTACCACCGTCGCTGGGGACTTGATCCTTAGCTTTTATG
>JBOHWI010000540.1:0-5606 GCA_050736675.1 Binatus sp. (SeqCode) | reverse complement strand
CCGACGCGTCGGCGAAGCTCCGCGCGAAACAGATCACGGCGACGCACCTCACGAGCGATTGCCTCGCCCGCATCGCCGCGGCCGAGCCCAGGCTCCACGCATTCATTACGGTCTGCGAGAAAGAAGCGCTCGAGCAGGCTCGCGCGGCCGACGCTCGGCTCGCGGCGGGCAACGCGCCCGCACTGTGCGGGATTCCGCTCGGCATCAAGGATATCTACGCGACCCGGGGCGTTCGTACTACCTGCGCGTCGCGAATCCTCGAGACGTTCGTGCCGCCATTCGATGCGACCGTGATCGAGCGCTTGCGCGCGGACGGCGCGGTCTTCGTCGGCAAGACCAACATGGACGAATTCGCGATGGGCTCGTCGACCGAGAATTCCGCGTTCGGCGCGACGCTGAACCCGCACGATAGTTCGCGCGTCGCCGGCGGATCGTCGGGCGGATCTGCGGCCGCGGTCGCGGCGCACGAATGCCTCGGTTCCCTCGGCACCGACACCGGCGGCTCGATTCGCGAGCCGGCTTCCTTCTGTGGTGTGGTAGGAATCAAGCCGACTTACAGCCGTGTCAGCCGCTACGGCGTCGTCGCATATGCGTCGTCGCTGGATCAGGTCGGTCCGTTCACCAAGTCGGTGCGCGACGCCGCGATAATCCTGCGCACTCTCGCCGGCAAAGATGGCCGCGACTCGACCTGCTCGGCGCGGCCCGTGCCCGACTACGAGCGCGCGCTGACGGGCGACACCAAGGGACTGCGAATAGGAGTGCCCCGCGAATATTTCGTCGAGGGCATGCAACCCGAGGTCGAGCAGTCGGTGCGCGCCGCGCTCAAGACCTACGAATCGCTGGGCGCTTCGACGGTTGAAATCTCGCTGCCGCACACCGGCTACGCGATCGCGGCGTACTACCTGGTCGCGACCGCCGAGGCGAGTGCGAATCTCGCGCGCTACGACGGTATCCGCTACGGACTGCGCGTTGACGCCGAAGATCATATCGCGCTGTACGAAACGACACGCGCGCAGGGCTTCGGCGCCGAGGTCAAGCGGCGGATCATGCTTGGAACGTTCGCGCTCTCGGCCGGCTACTACGACGCGTACTATTTGAAGGGAATGAAGGTGCGGACCTTAATTCGCCGGGACTTCGAGCGCGCGTTCGAGAAGTGCGATTTGATCGTCACGCCTGTCGCGCCGACGACCGCATTCAAGATTGGCGAGAAGGTGAACGACCCGCTGACGATGTACCTGTCGGACATCTTTACCATTTCTGTCAACCTCGCCGGCCTGCCCGGGATGTCGATGCCGTGCGGGTACGACTCGAACAACCTGCCAATTGGGATGCAACTGATCGCGCCGCCGTTCGCCGAGGAAACAATCCTGCGCGCGGGCGACGCGTTCGAGCGCACGGGAGCATTCAAGCCGCGGCCAACCGCGGTCTGACGTGTATGACGACCAATCGGGAAGCATACGAGGCGGTGATTGGACTCGAAGTCCATACTCATCTCCTGACCAGCTCGAAACTCTTCTGCGGATGCTCGACGAAATTCGGCGCGGGGCCCAATGAACACGTGTGTCCGGTATGCGTGGGAATGCCGGGTGTGTTGCCGGTGATGAATCGCCGCGTCGTCGAACTGGCTATTCGAACCGGACTCGCGGCGCATTGTACTATCGCGCCCTATTCTATTTTCGATCGCAAGAGCTATTTCTATCCCGACTTGCCGAAGGGCTATCAGATTAGTCAGTACGAAACTCCCATCTGCAAAGGCGGCTATATCGATTTGCCTCCGACTGAGAATGGCGATACCCGCCGAGTAAGGCTCACGCGAATCCATATCGAGGAAGACGCGGGCAAGAATATCCATCACGAAAGCGCGAGCCTGGTTGATTTCAACCGTTCGGGAGTGCCGCTGATCGAAATAGTCAGCGAACCGGATCTGCGTTCGGCCGAGGACGCCGGCGCATACTTGCGCCAACTGCGCGCGATACTTCGCTACGTCGATGCGTCAGACGGCAAGATGGAAGAAGGCAGCTTCCGCTGCGATTGCAACGTGTCGGTGCGCAAGCGCGGCGCGACTGAGTACGGAGTCCGGACTGAGATAAAAAATCTTAACTCGTTTCGCTTCGTCGAAGATGCAATTGAGTACGAGGTCGAACGCCAAGTAGCTATTGTCGAATCGGGCGGCGGAGTCGCGCAGGAAACTCTTCTGTGGGACTCCGCGCGCAAAGAAACGCGACCGATGCGCTCGAAAGAGTATGCGAATGACTATCGGTATTTTCCCGAGCCGGATCTGCCGCCGCTCGTCGTCCCGCCCGGGATGGTCGAGCAGGTGCGCGCGTCGATGCCCGAGTTGCCGGCCGACAGAAAAACGCGCTACGTGCGCGAGGGGCTGACCGAATACGAAGCGGGCGTACTAATCGCAGATCGCGACGTCGCCGATTACTTCGAAGCGACGCTGCCCGGACTCAAGAATCGCAAGAGTGCAGCGAACTGGGTAATGACCGAAGTGCTGCGCGTCGCCCGTGACTCCGACAAACCGTTCGTCGAGGCGGTACCGACTGCGTCAGAGGTCGGCGCACTGCTGCGGATGGTCGAAGGGCAAAAGATCAGCTTGAACGCCGCGAAGACCGCGTTCGTCACGATGGTGAAATCCGGCAAGAGCGCAGAGGCGACGATCGCCGAACTCGGCCTGGCACAAGTGTCGGACGAAAGCGCGATCGCCGCCGCGATCGACAAGGTGCTCGCCGCGGAACCGGACAAACTCGCCGAGTATCGCGCAGGCCGCGAGAAACTATTCGGATTTTTCGTCGGCGCCGTAATGAAAGCGATGGGCGGAAAGGCAAACCCAAAAGTGATCAACGAAATCCTGCGCGCAAAACTCTCCGGGTAACCAGCTATTTCGGAATATACACCTTGTACGTGACGCCGCCCGGGTTGGGTTCGCCGGTGGCGAATGCCTGGACGTCGTTGAGCCATGCGTATTTGCCCTTGGTCGAGGTCGCGAAGACCGGCGTCGTGGCCAGACCGGTGGGTCCGCTAGGACCGATCTTCGCGCGTCCCGTATAGGTCATATAGATGTTCTCACCGTCGTCCGTTTTGAGTACCAGCCGCACGTCGATAAGGCCGATCTTGCCATCGGGGCGAACCAGGAACCAGTCGGCGCCGCTGGCAAGCACGGTGCCTTTCAGGCGCGCTCCCTCGAATTTGCCGCCGGTCACGTGAACGACGACGCGGGTTCCGTCGGGAGTATCGGGAATGAGTATTGGCGGTGCGATCTGAGCGGTGATTTCGAATAGTAATTCGAGTTCCAACTTAGTATCTCCTTGGTAGTTAGTGTGTAAGAGTTGAGACTATCCCTTTGGCAGGCCGAGCGTTCGCTCACCTATGATGTTGCGCTGGATTTCGCTGGTGCCGCCCGCAATTGTGTATTGGCGCGAGCTAAGCACGCGATTGAGCCATCGCGGGGAATCGGCAACGACGCTCGTAGGCTCGCCGACCAGGCCGTATGCGCCGAGCAACTCGGTCGAGAAGCGCGCGATGCGCACGCCGAGTTCGGAGCCGAACAGCTTGAGCATCGAGCCTTCGGGTCCCGGCGGCAATCCGCGCAGTTGTCGCGTGAGCGAGCGCAGGCACGTGTAGCGTGCGGCCTCGCACTCGATGATGAATTGCGCAAGCTGCTGACGCACCCATTCCTGTGCCCATGCGGGCTGGCCGTCGATCATTACGATCTTCGCAAGCTCGGCGAGTCGCCGCACCTGCGAGCCGTGGCCGCCACCGCCGGCGAAGGAGCGCTCGTAGCTGAGCGTCGTCATCGCGACTTTCCATCCTTCGTTGAGCGGCCCGACCAGATTTTCTTTCGGCACCTGCACGTTGTCGAAGAAGACTTCGTTGAAATGGGAGTGGCCGTTCATCAGCACCAGCGGGCGCACGGTGATGCCCTGGCTTTTCATGTCGAGCAGCAAATAGCTGATGCCGCGATGCTTGGGCGCCTCGGGGTCAGTGCGCGCGAGCATGAACATCCAGTCCGCGTACTGCGCGCCGGAGGTCCAGACTTTCTGGCCGTTGACCTGAAAGTAGTCGCCCATGTCTGCCGCTCGCGTGGACAACGCGGCGAGATCGGAACCCGCGCCCGGCTCCGAGTAGCCCTGGCACCAGATGTCATCGGCGCCGAGGATTCGCGGCAGGAACCGTCTCTTCTGTGCCTCTGTGCCCCAGTTCATTAGCGTCGGCCCGCACAGGCCAAGTCCGAAATATCCCGGCAGAACGGGCGCACGGGCGCGGGAATATTCCTCGTCCCAGATAATCTGCTCGATCAGCGTGGCGGCGTGCCCGCCGTATTCTTTGGGCCACGACAGGCCGGCGTATCCGGCGCTATGGAGTTTGGCCTGCCAGGTGCGACGGCGCTCGAAGACCTCGCGATTGGGCGCGATGCGTTCGTCCTGGGCGTCGTCCACGCAGAGATCTTTGGGCAGGTTCGCGTCGAGCCAAGCGCGGACCTTATGGCGCAAGGATTCCTGTTCGGAGGTATATTCGAAGTCCATTTCGATTACTCAGTTGAAGTTGAAGGCTCTGGCGGCATTGTCCCAGAGGATCTTCTTCTTGCTCGAGTGCGGGATCCCTTGATTGAGGACGGCGTCGATGCCCCAGGGAAACGTGCCGTCCGGATGCGGATAGTCGGTATCCCACAGGAAGTTGTTGTCCCCTACTATATCCAAAGCTGCCTTCATCGTTGGCTCGTCGCCGCGGAAGGCTACGAAGAAGTTGTTTTTGAAATACTCAGTCGGGCGTTTGCTCAAATACTCGTGCTCCGAGTTGCCGCTGAAATCCCAATGCTGTTCCATCCGCTGTAGCCAGTACGGAACCCATCCGCCGTCGGCCTCAACCTGGACGACGCGAAGCTTCGGAAATTTCTCGATGACGCCGTACCAGATAAGACCCGCCATCGCGGCCATCGCCTCGAACGGATGCGACAGGATGTGGCCGGTGACGTGGGTGTCCATCCGATCGCCGAACGACTCGACCGACGCGGAACCGGAATCGTGCGTGGAAATAGGCCGTCCGAGCTTTTCGACTTCGGCCCACAGCGGCAGGTAGTCGTCGTGGAAGATCGTCCTGCCGCGGACGGGATTTGGCCGCACGTAAAAGCTGATCGCGCCGTTTTTAGCTGCGCGGGTGGCTTCCTCGATCGATTTCCCTACGTCCTGCATGGGCAAAATGGCTGCCCACTTGACGCGGTCCTTCGTCTTCGAGCAATAGTCGGCGCTCCAATCGTTGTAAGCGCGGCAGCATGCGGCGAGCAATTGCGGGTCGCGGAATTCGCGGCCGAGCATCTGGCCGGCTGCCGTCGGATAGACAATCTGCACGTCGACACCCTGCTCGTCCATGTCCATGATACGGCTCTCGGGGCTGAAGCCGAGCTTGGCGGCGCGCTCGAAGCGCTTCATCGCCTTGCGCACCGCGTTGAGGAAGCCGGGCGCCGCCATCGGGTACTTGCCCTTTTCGCGGGTGAAAGGTTCCCCTTCGACCAGGAACGTTTTACGGCCGGACTCCGGCGCAATACCCATTTTGGGCGCCGCGGATTTGTACCGGTCGTCGATGTAGCGTTCGAACATATAGTC
>JBOHWI010000539.1:0-5949 GCA_050736675.1 Binatus sp. (SeqCode) | reverse complement strand
GACGGTACGGGCGCGCCCGGGCGGCTCGGCGACGTTGCGATCAAGGACGGCAAGATCGCCGCGGTCGGCGAGGCGAAGGGCAGGGCGGCGGCGACGGTCCAGGCGAAAGGTCGGGTCGTCGCGCCGGGCTTCGTCGACATTCACACGCACTACGACGCACAAGTGATGTGGGATCGGATGATGACGATCTCGCCGTGGCATGGCGTGACGACCGTCGTGATGGGCAACTGCGGATTCGGCGTGGCGCCGACGCGTCCCGAACATCGCGGGCTCATCATGCGGACACTCGAGAACGTCGAAGGGATGAGTCTGAAGGCGCTCGAAACGGGGCTCGGCTACGACTGGCCGTTCGAGAGCTTTGAGGATTACATGGATACGATCGAGCGGCGCGGCACCGCGATCAACCTTGGCGCGCTGGTCGGACACACGCCGATAAGACTCTATGTGATGGGCGAGGAAGCGACTGAGCGTTCGGCGAGCGCCGACGAAGTCGGCGCGATGAAGGCGCTGGTGCGTCGCGCACTGGACGCGGGCGCGATCGGGTTCGCTACGTCGAAATCGCCGACACACGTGGGATACAGCGGCAAACCGGTGCCGAGCAGGATGTCGGACTTCGACGAGATAAGAGCGCTGGCGTCGGCGATGGGCGAGGCGGGCCACGGAATCATGCAGGCGACGATCGGACGCGAGTTGTTTTTGCGCGAGTTCGCGGAAATCGCGCGCGAGATCCATCGCCCGATTACCTATACGGCGCTGCTCGCGGGCATGAACGGGCCCGGCGGACATCGCGGCCCGCTCGAGGCGTCGCAGAAACTGTGCGACGAGGGGCTCAGCATCATTCCGCAGGTCACCTGCCGTCCGCTGAACTTCGAGTTCCAGTTCAAGGCGCCGTTCATTTTCGAGAGCATGAAAGTGTTCGCGCCGGTGTCGGCGGCCGACTTCGAAGGCAAGAAGAAGATTTACGCCGACCCTGAATTCAGGCGTGCGTTCAAAGCCAAGGCGGGCGAGGGCTCGCACGGCGCGTTCGCCAATCGATGGGATCGCACGGTGATTTCATTTTCGCCGAGCGATTCGTCGCTCGAGGAGCGCAACCTTCACGAGGTAGCACGCGAGCGCGGCGTCGATCCTATCGACCTGGCGCTCGATCTTGCGCTGGCGTCAAATCTCGAAGCGCGCTTTCGCATGTCGATCCTGAACAACGTTGAAGATGAAGTCGCGGAATTGCTGGCCGGGCGGCATACGGTGCTGGGGCTCTCCGACGCGGGTGCGCATGCAAGCCAGCTATGCGACGCGTGCTTCTCGACCTACATGCTGGGCCGCTGGGTGCGCGAGAAACGCGCAATCCCGATGGAGCGGGCAATCTGGATGCTGAGCGCGCGGCCGGCTGAAGTATTCGGCATCACGGACCGCGGGCGGCTCATGCCGGGCCTCGCGGGCGACGTGACGATTTTCGATCCGGACAAGGTCGGCGCGAGCAAACTGCGCCGAGTGTACGACTTGCCGGCGAAGCAGGATCGACTGGTCGCCGACGCGGAAGGAATCGACGCGGTAATAGTCAACGGCACTGTCATCCGGCGCGACAACAAGGATCAAGTCGCCGCCGACGGCGCGCTGCCGGGCAAACTCCTTCGGCACGGCCGCGCAATGGCGTAGCCGTCTGTCCTAAGTCAAGCGCGGCGTAAGGGGGGAGGCCCTATCCGGCGGCATCGCATAACCTAGCCCGCACAATTGCAATTCTTAGTAACTCCAGCAATTATAATTGCCGGATTTGCAATAACGACACGTAAGAAACCTATCGGGGACCTAAAAGGAGCACTTACTTGGAGATCGACAAAATCGTTGCGGACTTGAAGAAGGAAAGAGACCGGCTGGTCAAAGCCATCGCGGCACTGGTAGGAATGGGTGGACCGGCCGCTACCGGCAGGCGGAGAGGCCGAAAGGCAGGTTCCAAGGCTGCCACCACCAGGAGAAAGCGACGCGGCGGTATCACCAAGGAAGGCAGGAAGCGGCTGTCGGAGCTCATGAAGAAGCGCTGGGCCGAACGCAGAAGGAAAGGACTCACGAAACTCGCCAAATAGCGGGACGGCTGGATCGAAAGCCGTCTAAAGTGCGCGGTTGATTCGCGACTGTCGCGTCCGCACAATCTTCAGATGGCAAATTCAGTACAGCGCGCGTTCGATCTTGCGGCGGAGGACTACGACCGCACGCGGCGCAGGTTGGTGCCGGGGTTCGACGACTTCTACCGGGCGGCTATCGATCTAATCCGGTTCCCGCGCGACAGCCGACTCAAGGTTCTCGATCTGGGCGCCGGCACGGGCCTGATGGCCGCGTTCATCGCCTACAGTTTCCCCAATGCGCTGATCACGATGGTCGATATCTCGAACGAGATGCTCGAGCGGGCGCGTGCGCGCTTCGAACTGGGAGGCGAGCGCTTCCGCTTCGAGGTGTCCGACTACGGAGTCGATCCGATCCAGGAGAAGTACGATGCGGTCGTTTCGGCGCTGTCGATTCATCACCTGAGCGACGACCAGAAGCGCTCGCTGTTCAATCGAATCCACGGCGCGCTCAACGACGACGGCGTATTCGTCAACGCCGAGCAGTTTCGCTGCGCGACTCCGGAGCGACATCGGTTCCATCACGAGCGATGGATCACCCGGGTGCGCGAACTGGGCGCGGGCGACCGCGACGTAGCCGCGGCGCTCGAACGGATGAAGTTCGATCGCGCGGCGACGCTCGAGGATCAACTCGAATGGATGCGCGAGGCCGGGTTCCGCGACATCGATTGCGCGTACAAGAATCTGATCTTCGCCGTTTACTGCGGCATCAAGTAGCACCGCCCAGCATCCGGATAGCGTGGCCCGCGGCGGCGAAGAACGCCGGGTCGCGATTGTACGCGTGCTCGCGTATGCAGACTTCGGTGAATTTGATCGCGTGCTCGTCGCGGCACGCGATCGCGCGGTCGAAGAGTTCGTCTTCGTCCCTCACTTTTCCCTCATCTGTGTCGATGCGCGTCAGGCCCGCATGAGTGCCGAAGGTCGCGTACATCGCGGCCGCCGTCTGCCACGCGTATGCCAGTGCCTCGTGCACTACAGTATCGCGCAGGTAAGGCAGGAGCGGGCGCAGTGCGGACGGGCCGGTCACTGCGTGAACGAACGCGATAGTCGTGTAATGGTCGCGCGCGTTGGCGAGAAAGACGCGCGCAAACGTCGCAGTCAGGTCGGACAGGAATGCGTGCGCGTCGCCGCTGGCATCGACAGCGTCCAGCGTACCCTTGAACGGCGGGAAGGAATCGAGTTGCGCGAGCGCATCGGTAAATGCTCCGAAATTGCCGCGGCGAGTCTCGGGCGGAATCATCTGGACGCGACCGATCGCCTGCGACGGCATAACGCGGGCAGGCCCACGACGCTCGGCGGGAAGCGGCATGTAATCAGCGGCCCAATAGGCCAGACCGTCGGCCAGTTCACGACGGCGCGCGGCAGTATCCTCGAGAGCGAGCGCGCGAGTTGCGTGCCCGGTGCGAATAAGGCCGTGCGTCGCGGCCGCCATCAGACCCGGCGCGAGCCGGGCGGCCCAGGTGTCGAGTACCTCGGGCCACGCGCGCTCCTCGAGCTCGTTGCGGAAGAACTCGAACCAATCCTCGACGCGGCGGTGGTCGCCGAGCGCGGTCCGCCAATCATCAACGGTAAGGCGCGCGACCCGTGGGGGACGCGGTGCGAGCGAGACACGGTAACGCTCGAACCAGGGCGTGGCGGCGTCGGCGCGACGCATCGCGCACATCGCTTCGATCGCCATCGGCGCGTGATTGGAGAAGCCGTTGTTCAGTTCGGGCCCCATCGGCGCCATGATTTCGAGCGTTTCATCGAGCGGGGAGTAGTCAGCAAGCTTCGTTTCTTCTCCGCGCCCGCTCGGTTCGGTATTCATCGACGCTTCCTCCCGGCGTTTCGACAACTAATTTGTAAAGTACTCGCTTTATATACTAAGTCAAGTGTAAACTTGACTAATGTTTCACAGCAGGTACCATCTCGGTATATGAAGCACGATGCGCGCGCGGAGGAAGGCGTCCTCTACCAGCTCAAGTCTCGCGGGCCGCAGACCGCGGCCCAGGCTGCGCGACGCCTGGGTGTGACGGCGATGGCTGTGCGGCAGCATCTGTATCGCCTGAAGGTTGAAGGCCTGGTCGAATTCACCGACGAGCGGCGCAAGGTGGGGCGGCCGGCGCGCGTCTGGAAATTGACGAGCGCCGCGGCCGAGCGCTTTCCCGACACTCACGGCGACTTGACGGTCGAGATAATCAATGCGGTCCGTGCGGCTTTCGGCGAGGCGGGAATGGACAAGCTGCTGCGCGAGCGGTCGCGCCGCCAGATCCAGGAATATCGCGCGCGGCTTCGCCCGGCTGGAACTTCGATTGCGAAGCGCGCACATGCGTTGGCGGAGATTCGGCGCGAGCAAGGTTACATGGCCGAATGTACGAAGATGCCCGACGGCTCGATGCTGCTGGCGGAAAATCATTGTCCAATCTGCGCAGCGGCCACGACCTGCCAGGGCCTGTGCCGCGAAGAGCTCTCACTGTTCAGCGCGGTGCTTGGTGACAAGGCGCGGGTCGAGCGCACCGATCATATTTTGGCGGGCGCCCGGCGCTGCGCCTATCGAATTACCGCGGCGGATTAACGATCGCAGGCGTCAGTCACGGGGCTTCGAGGCTGAAGGCGACCTTGAGATCTTCGCCGGCGAACGGATAGACGTGGATCATCCAGCCGAAAATCTGTTTGTGAAAATTTCCGCCAGCGGCTTCGCAATCAGCCTGATTTGAAATCGTGCCGGTGAAACCGAAACGCGTATCGGCCAGGTAGCCGTAGCGCCGGCGCAGCGAGTCACCCGTGCCGCGGCGCATCCCGCCCGGCGCATCGACCGCCGAGGAAATGTCCGGCCGCATGGTGTTGCCCGCCGTATTGCCGACGTTGCCGTCGACCACGTCGGCCTCGGTGATGCCGTTGGGGAGGCAGATGTTGGTGTGCGCGTGCCAGTGGGAGAGGCTCAGCGGGATCAGCGCGCCGAGCTGATCGGGCGTATCACTCGCGGGCGCGTCGTACATCGCGCCGACCAGCTTGTATCCGCCGAAGGTTTTTTTCTCGTAGAGAAGCGAGCCGGGACGCGCGAGATCGAAATCGCCCATGTACTCGGCGACCGTCGCCGAACGGTTGGCGAAGTGGTAAACGTCCTGCGGCACCGACTCCATGTAGGGCACGTAGCCGTCGGCGAGCGCGACTTTGTAATCCTGGTACTTGGAGAGTTTCGCGCGCATCGTCGCGATGATCTGTTCGCCGCGCTGGGTGTCGGCCGGCGTCATGGGGCGCGACTCGGTCATCGTCATGTGGTCGCTGATCTTCATGTGCGCGCCCATCTGACCCATCGCGCCGGTGCCGCCGCTGTCGGTGCTCGAGTCGGTGTCCATTCCGTCCATGTCATGAGCGACGGCGTAAGAGACGGCAGTGGTGACAAGCAACGTGATAGCGGCGAGCAACGCAACGAGTTGTCGATTCATGACCTTACCTCTCGATTATCTCAAGGATGATACTTTGCCGCGGTAAAATCGAGTGAGCCGAGAAATCGCCGCGAATCCCTGAACGAACGGTTTGTAGAAAAGTCCCGGTCTCGGCTAGGTTGAGCGCTGGAGAACGACGCGTTTTACGTGACCGCTACAGATCCATCGCAGGACCTTTCGCACTATCGCGACGTCACCGTGGACGCCGTCGGCGACTCGCTCGCGGTCGAGGTCGAGTACGGTGCCCTGCGATGGCGCCTGTCGGGTGACGATTCCGCCGCGCCCGATCCGGTTTCGTCGTTCCTCGGCGCGCTCGGCGGATGCCTGCTGATGTCGCTCAGAGTCGCTGCGCGCGTGCGCAAAATGGAACTCGGCCGAGCGTCGGTTCATGTGCGCGCCAACGGAAA
>JBOHWI010000538.1:0-7042 GCA_050736675.1 Binatus sp. (SeqCode) | reverse complement strand
CGCGTCGAACTCGCTGAACGTCATCTGTCGAGTGAATCGCGGCTGGTGCTTGTTCTGCTTCTTCATGCAACGAACATTAGCGCAGATTCACGTGTTAGTCAAGAGCCGGATAATCCTCTTCGTCAGTTAAGGAGAACGAAACACGAAGAGTTTTCCGGAAATACGGGATCATGAGTCGTGGCTTGCGAGCTGTGCGATGATTTTCTCGCCGAAACGGCGGATTTGATCGAGCATGGGCTGGCCCTCGGTGGCGAAGCCGGTGACGATGTCGGTAACGCCGAGATCCGCCAGACGCCGGAAGTCGTCCGCGGTGCTTGCGCTGATATCCATGACGTGAATTTCGAAATCGGGTCTGCTCTGGGATCCATACCGCTCGCGCTGGACATTTAGTTGATTGATGAGACTCCGCAAGGTGTCGGTGTCGGCATTGGCCGAAATCCAGCCGTCGCATAGACGGGCGGCGCGGGCCAGTGCGGCCTTGCTGTGGCCGCCGTACAGGATTGGCATCGGCTTGTCAGGCAGAGGATTCATCTTCATGGGTCCGATGTCGTAGTTCTCGCTATGAAATTCGAAGTAGCCGCCGCGCAGCGCGCCCCGAATGATTTCGATGCACTCGTCCATGAGCTTGCCGCGCTGCTCGAATGCGACGCCGTTGTAGGTAAAGTCTTCGCGCCAGGGACCAAGGCCGGCGCCGAGGCTCACGCGGTTGCCCGAAATAACGGCGAGTGAACTCAACGCCTTGGCGAGCACCAGCGGCTGCCGCACCGGGACCTTCATCACGGCGGGGTAGAAGCGCAGCGTCTTCGTCACCGCCGCCATCCAGGTCATCGCGACGAACGGTTCGATGAAGGGAGTCGCGGAAATATACTCCCTGATGTTGTTGGTATCGGCGTAAGGATAGTTGGATTCGGTGGAGCGCGGGAAGAAGAGGCTGTCCGGAATGGCGATCGAACTCCAACCGGACGCTTCCGCCGCGCGCGCGATCGCGTGAAAATCGCGATGCTCTCCGCGCGACAGCATCAATGTGAAACGCACTGTATCCCTCCCATGATTCGGCGCTGCGGACTGCTTCAGATGTGGAGAGCACCGCGCGCGCTTGGTCTGGTATCGCGCAGCGCCAAGGCGTTTCGCAAGCCGCCTCATCCCCCGGGCCTTTCCCTTTTGGAAAGCGGAGAAGAGCTGGCGCAAATTCTGGAACATATTTCACGGCTTGCTAAGCGGGCGGGTTTGCTTGAGTATAGAGCAAATTTTTCTGTGGGATCGGCCGAATGGAGCGAAATCTCCGCGCATACCGCTTAATCAAGACGCTCTTTGTTCTAATCGCGCTCGGCGCCGCCGCGTGTCATCGCGAAGTTGCGCTGCCGCCGCTGCCGCTGCGCAACATCACGCTGACCGACAAGTTTTTCGACGTATGGCCGACCAGCCCGACGCGGGCATTTATTGTCGGCGACCGGGGCAAGGTGCTGCTGACCGAAGACGGCGGCCGTCATTTCAAGCGGATCGATATCGGCACGCAGCTTGGCGTGTTCGGAATCCAGATGACCGACGATCAGAATGGATACCTGTGCGGGCAGGACGGCCTGGTAATGCGCACGCGCGACGGGGGCAAGACGTGGCAGCGGCTGAACTCGCACACGCATCTGTTCATTTTTGGGCTGTCGTTTCCCGACACGAATCACGGCTTCTTCGTCGGCGACCGCGCGCTGGTGATGAGCACGACCAACGGCGGCGAGAGTTTTATCAAGCGCCAGCTGCAGCGGCTGTTTCCGCCGGCACTTGCCGACTACGCGCTGCCGTACGAAGAGCCGGTGCTTTACAGCGCGAGTTTTCTCGACGTCGATCATGGCTGGGTGGTCGGCGAGCTGGGTCGAATCTGGGCGACCGGGAACGGCGGCAAGAGCTGGCAAGAGCAACAGGAATCGCTGGTGTCGCAGTGGAAACGTCCGCTCGGACCCAACGAAGACCCGCGCTTTGCGGATTTTCTGCTGCCGACGTTCTTCGGTGTCTCGTTCCGCGATCTAAAGCATGGGGCGGCGTGCGGGCTCGAAGGATGGGTGATTCAGACTGACGACGGCGGCGCGACCTGGCATTTCGCGCATCAGGCGGACAAGCCGGGCGCGCCGCCTGACAATTTGGTGCCGGGAGCCACGCAGATTCCGGCGCGCGATCCGCTTTTCTCGATCGATCTGTTCGGCGGCGACCAGGGAATCACCACCGGACTGACGGGCACGGTGCTGCGGCTGCAGCCCAACGGTGCGTGGGCGCACGATCCGTCGGTGCCCGCGGTGCCGTTTCCGCTGAGCCAGGCGCGGTTCTTCGACGCGCAACACGGATGGATCGTCGGCTACGGGACGATCCTTTACACCGAGGACGGCGGCAAGACCTGGCGCTTCTGCCAGGGCTGAGGACGCGCGAGCGAGGGGACTCCGGAGAACGCAATGACCTGGTATCGTTTTGGCGAATGGATCCTGCGCCGGCGCTTCATCGTGCTGGCGATCGTCGGCGCGCTGACCTTGTTTTTCGGCTACTACGCGGCGCAGACCCAGCTCGTCACCAGCTTCGGCGACCTGCTCCCGCAGAATCATCCGTTCATCAAGATCGCGCATAAGTACGACCAGTACTTCGGCAGCGTCAACAACGTCACGATCATGATCGAGGCGAAAGAGGGGACGATCTACACGCCCGAGATCATCAAGAAGATCGTGAAAATGACGGAGGACATGGATCTCGTCTACGGCATCCAGCACGGGTCGGTGCGCTCGATCGCGACTTCGAGCTATTTCCGCCCGCTGGCCGGCGGGGTGATTCTCAATACCCCGGTGCTGCCCAACGGCGAGATTCCCAAGACCGCCGGCGATCTTGCGGAACTCGAGAGCAACGTCCACAAAAATCCCGGCGTAATCTTCGGCCGCTTCGTCTCGCTCGACGATCGGGCGGCGGCGATTGAGGGCAGCTTCCTCGAATCGCGGCTCGACTACACGCGCATCTTCAACGAGATCCGCCACATCGTGGTCGACCCCGAGCGCGACGCGACGGTGCACATCTACTACGGCGGACAGCCGATTCTCTACGGCTGGGTGTATAATTACACGCCGGAGTTTCTCTGGATTTTCGTGGCCACCGTGCTGGCCGTATGGATCCTGCTTTATCTTTATTTCCGCGACTGGCGCGGCGCGCTGCGGCCGACGATCTCCGGCGTCATTTGCGCAGTGTGGGGACTCGGCTTCATCCGGCTGCTCGGCTTCGGGCTTGACCCGCTGGTGCTGGTCATCCCGTTCCTGATAACGGCGCGCGCCGTCAGCCATTCGGTGCAGATGCACGATCGGTATTACGAGGAGTTCTACCGCCTGCGCGACAAAGAGAAGGCGATCCTGTCGTCGTTCTCCGAGCTGTTCGTGCCGTCGTTGTCGGGAATCCTGACCGATGCGTTCGGCGTGCTGGTCATCCTGCTTGTGCCGGTCCTGTTTCTGCAGAAGCTGGCGATTACCGCCAGCTTCTGGATCGCCGCGATCGTCGTGAGCGAGCTGTTGCTCAATCCGATCGTGTACTACTACCTCGACCCGCCGGGCATCGACGTGATCGAGCGCCGCGAGCGCGGCGCCTTCAAACGAATGTTGACGTCGATCGCCAAACCGATGCTGGAGAGGTCGGGCCGCATCGCCACCTTCGTCACTACGGCCGCAGTGATCGCGCTGTGCGCATTTTTCTGGACCGGGCTCAAGGTGGGAGACCCGTCGACCGAATCGCCGATCCTATGGCCCAACTCACCGTACAACCGCTCGATGGCGGCGATCCAGAGCGAGTTCGGCGCGATCGAGCAGTTCGTCGTCGTGGCGGAGCTCGCCAAGCGCGATTCGCTCAGCGATCCGAAGCTCTACCACGTCATGGACGAGTACGAGCGTTACATCGAGCGCGATCCGGCGGTGGGACGTACATTCTCGGTTGCCGATCTGCTCTCGAACGGCGGCTCCGCGCTCAGGGAATTCCAGCCCAAGTGGAACGTGCTGCCGACCACCGCGCGCGGCACTGGGCAGTTGCTCGGCGGCTTGCTCGCCGGCGCGTCGCCGCTGTCGACCGCTTACATCATTACGCCGCGCCGCGACGCCACGCAGATAACCGTGTACTGCAAGGATCGCGAGGGTGAAAATGTCCAGCGAATCGTGCGGCGCACGCAGCTGTTCTTCGGCGAACCCCAGCACAAGGTACCCGGCGTGACGTTTTCTCTTGCCGCCGGAATAATCGGCGAGCTGGCGGCGGCGAATCAGGAAATTATCGACAACGATCTTCTGCTGAACGTGCTCGCGTTTGCGACTATCTACATGATCATACTGGTAACCTACCGCTCATTCATGGCGGGACTCTATTTGCTGTTTCCTCTGGCGTTAGCCAATGCCGCGATCAATGCCTATATGGGTGCGCACGATATAGGTATCAACATCAATACTCTGCCGGTAGTCACTGTCGGCGTGGGATTCGGAATTGACTATTCTATTTATATCGTAAGCAGGATTATCGAGGAACTTGGGGCGGGCAACGATCTGAAGAGCAGCACCTATGCCGCGTTGATTACCTCCGGGAAGGCCGTCGCCTTCACCGCGCTGACGCTGGTCGCATCGGTGCTGTTCTGGTACTGGTCCAGCATCCGCTTCGACGCCGAAATGGGCCTGCTGCTGGCGGTCTGGATGTTCGTTTCGATGCTTGGTGCGATGACGATTCTGCCGGTCTTGATCGTGACTTTCGATCCCGCGTTTATCCGCCGCGAGAGGGAACGCCTGATCGCATCCAAGGCGCTCGAACTTGAAGGCCGCACGGTCGCCGCATCTTCCTGATCGTCGACGCCGTGGATAACCCGATCCGATACCCGCGATGAAACTCGAGCGGCTGGATCATTTCGGTGTCGAGGTGGGCGACCTCGCGCGCGCGGAGCGTTTCTACACGGAAGTCCTCGGCCTTCAGGTCGTCAACCGTTTCGGCGATCAGATTTTGCTCGATTGCGGCGGCCAGAACCTTGCACTGTTCGGGGTGGCGCGGCCGCCGCTTGGCGATGCCGCGCGCCAATCGATCATCGCGCACCCGCTCCGCCGCGGTCATCATGCGTTCAAAGTGAAACCCGGCGATTTTGCCGGCGCGCGCGAGCGCCTGGCTGCGGCCGGAGTCGAGAGCGCCGCGCCGATCGATTGGGGCGATCACGACTGCATTTACTTTCTCGACCCTGACGGCAATCTGCTCGAGTTGGTGAGTTACCGCTGAACCCCGACCTGAAATTCCGGCTGTTTGTGGTCGATCATCGATGAACTCAGGCCCCACGATCCGCGCGGAAGATCTCCGCAAGCACTACGGCGACCGCGTCGCGCTCGACGGGGTGTCGTTTGCTGTGAACGCAGGCGAGATTGTCGGCCTGCTCGGTCCCAACGGCGCCGGCAAGACCACTACGCTCTCGATTCTGTCGGGCGTGATCGCGCCCGACTCCGGCTATGCCTCGATTGCCGGCCACGATCTCGCCGCCGAGCCGCGCCGGGCGCGCAAGAGCCTCGGCTTGGTGCCGCAATCGCTCGCGCTGTACCCGACGCTTACGGCGCTCGAGAATCTTCTGTTCTGGGGACGGATACAGGGGATGGTCTCGCGCGACGCTCTCGACCGTGCCCGCGGCCTGCTCGGGGAAGTCGGCCTCGACGATCGGGCCCACGACATAGTGAACGAATTTTCCGGCGGCATGATGCGCCGGCTGAACATCGCGTGCGGCATGATGCATTTTCCGGCGGCGATCATGCTCGACGAGCCGACCGTCGGCGTCGATCCGCAATCGCGCGGACGGATCTTCGCGGTGGTCGAGAGTGCCGCGCAGGCAGGCGGCGCAATCCTGTACAGCACGCACTACATGGAAGAAGCGGAACGCCTATGCAACCGAATCGTGCTGATCGATCACGGAAAAATAGTTGCGCAAGGCACCGATCAGGAACTGATTGCATTGGCGGGAACGGAACCGCGGATCGAAATCATGACCAAGAAACAGCTCCCGCCCGGATGGTCCGAGGGAATCGCCGGCGTCGGCGAGCTGCCGTGGGAGGTTCTCGACGGCTTCGCGGCCGCGGCCACGCTGCGCGCCCTCGACCAGGTGCCCGAGGTAATTCGCCGCGCGGGCGAGCTCGGCGGCGAGGTCATCGAATTCCACGTCCATCGCCCCAATCTTCAGGACGCGTTCCTTAAACTGACCGGCCACGCGCTTCGCGATACGCCATGAACGCGGCGTGTCATACGGCCGGCGGCCGGGTTTCCTCGAGGCGATGATGCTGCTTGCGGTGTGGCTGACGATCGGCAAGGAATTCCGGCTCATCCGGCGCGATCGCGTCGGCCTGTTCATGCTGCTGGTGGCGCCAATCGCGGTCATCGCCGCCGCTGGTTTCTCACTGGCGAAAATTTACGGCGGCCGCAGCGTTCCACCCGGCGAATATTCAGTGGCGGTTCTCGACGAAGACCGCGGCGCCATCGCGCGCGCGATCCTCGACGCAATTGCGCATCAGCACGACCTCTCGATCATTCATTCGTCGAGCCGCCTCGACGTCGAGCAGACAGTCCGCGTAAAGAAATTGGCGGTGGTCGGAATCGTCATTCCTGCCGGAACCACAGACGCCATCGATCACGGCCGCAGCGCGCGGCTGATTCTCTACACCGATCCGGTCAAGTATTTGCAGACCATAAAAATTGAGTTGATGCTCTCGGACATGTGCAGGAAAATCAGCGCGGGCGCCGCCGACGAGGCGCGCAGTCAAACCGCCGAACGAACCCGCAAGTTCACACGTCAGCTCGATCAAGCGCGCCAAGCCGCCGCGCAAGCGCGCGCCGACGCCGCTCGTCTTGCTGCGCAGGCGGCCGCGTCGCGGGACGCAGTCGCGCCGCGGATTCGCGAGCGCATCGATACGGCTCTGTCCAACGCGCGCGATAAAACCAGGCTCGCGCTGGACACTGAGCTGGATCGCATCCAGCGCAAGCTCGACATCGATACCGCCGCCCATCAGGCGAAGCTCGACGAGCTGAAGGACTA
>JBOHWI010000537.1:0-1561 GCA_050736675.1 Binatus sp. (SeqCode) | reverse complement strand
GCCTTATGCCATTGCGCCCGCCGTGCTAACAATCGGGTATGATCAACAAGTCAGGATGCTGCACAATCGCGCAGTCCGAAAAACCCGCGGGGCGACTCACCGACTCAAGGACTCCGCGGAAACCCTTTTTTGACGGAACGAACCCACCCCTAGATCCCGACCGCCCCAAAACCACAACATGTGGTGTATTGTGCTCATTTCACCGCTGATCGACTCGCCGGAAATTGCGCTTTCTTCGCAAAAAAAGCCGCCTGCCCATGGGTGCTCCGGCCCGTTGGCGACAAGATCGAACTTACTGTTACGATTGTAGCCCGTGAGCACTACCACCATGGGCGCTAGCGCATCCAACCAGGACTTCGCCGAACGCGCGAAGGAACCCGGCACCGGCGCGGCGATTCTCATCGCCGACGACGATCCCGCTATCCGCCTTGTTTTGCGGCATCGGCTGGAAGCCGACGGCCATCGCGTCGATGAGGCGGTTGACAGCGGCGCCGCCCTGGCCGCCCTGCGCACCAATCGCTTCGACGTTGCCCTGCTCGACATCATCATGCCCGGCGCCGGCGGACTCGACGTGCTCTCGGCCGCGCACGGCGAGGGCGTCCGCACGCTGATCATCGTGATCACCGCCGCCAGCACGATGAATAACGCCGTCGAGGCGATGAAGCGTGGCGCTCATGACTACCTGACCAAGCCATTCGCCAATCTCGATTTGGTCGCTGCCGCCGTCAAGCGCGCGTTCGAGGTCAGCGCCCAGGCCGCGGACCTGGACCGCCTTAAAGACGAGGTCAATCGTCAGCTGGTCGGCGGCGAGATAATCGGCCGCAGCTCCGCGATGCAGGAAGTTTACAAGCTGATCGGACGCGTCGTCACCAACGACGCGACCGTGCTGCTCAGCGGCGAGAGCGGCACCGGCAAGGAGCTGGTGGCGCGCGCGATCCACTTCAAATCCGCGCGCTGGCGTTCGCCGTTCGTCGCCGTGAACTGCTCGGCTATCCCGCACGGCCTGCTCGAGAGCGAACTGTTCGGGCACGAACGCGGCTCGTTCACCGGCGCCTCCGAGCGGCGCGCCGGCAAATTCGAGATGGCTGACACCGGCACGATCTTTCTCGACGAAATAGGCGACCTGCCGGTCGAATTACAGCCCAAGCTGTTGCGCGTGCTGCAGGAGCGCGAATTCAACCGCGTCGGCAGCGTCGAGACGCTCAAACTCAAGGCGCGCGTGATCGCGGCTACCAACCAGAACCTCGAGACGCTGGTCGCCGCCCGGAAATTCCGCGAGGACTTGTACTTCCGGCTGCGCGTGATTCCGATCCAGATGCCGGCGCTGCGCGAGCGGCGCGACGATATTGCCGAGCTCACCGACTACTTCGTCTCCAAGGCGGTGCAGGAGATGGGTGCGCGCGCCACCACCATCAGCCCGGAGGCGCGGACGAGACTTGAGTCCGCCGATTGGCCCGGTAACGTCCGCGAACTCGAAAATGCCGTGATGCGTGCGGCACTGCTGGCGCCTGGCACCACCATCCGCGCCGACGATATCGAGCTCTCGCGCCCGGGCGCCGCG
>JBOHWI010000536.1:0-3586 GCA_050736675.1 Binatus sp. (SeqCode) | reverse complement strand
GCACTGTCGAGAGCCAGCGCCGGATGAGCGACCTGGTCATCGCGATTCGCCGCGCGCCGCAGCCGTTCATCGCGGCCATCCGCGGACCCGCCGCCGGCGGCGGCTTCGCGCTGGCGCTCGCCTGCGACGTGCGCATCGCGGGCGAGTCGGCCCGCTTCAACGCCGCATTCATTCGCATCGGGCTGAGCGCGTGCGATATGGGCGTCAGTTATTTTCTGCCGCGCGCGGTCGGCAGCTCGGTGGCGTCCGAGCTGATGCTGACCGGGCGCTTCATCAATGCGCAACGCGCATTCGCCACCGGCCTGGTGTCGGAGTTGATGCCCGATGCGGAAGTCGATGCGGCGGCGGCCAAGCTCGCGCTCGAGATGACCGAAACTTCGCCGCTCGGCCTGCGCCTGACCAAGGAGTGCCTCTCGATAAGTATCGACGCCGGCAGTCTGGAGCAGGCGCTCGCCATCGAGGATCGTAACCAGGTGCTATGCGTTCGCGCCGGTTATATCGAAGAAGGCGCGCGCGCGTTCCTCGAGAAGCGCAAGCCGCGCTTCGCCCCGCGCGCCTGACGTGATCGAAAAAAGAAAAAGGGCGGTTCCGATGAACCGCCCCTGAATCGCTCACAGCGAAAGCGCTGCTACCGGCTCGCCACTGTCGTCACCTCGCCCAGCCGCGCCACCAGATACTCGGGCTGGCCGTCATGCCAGACGCGGAATTGTACGCGCTGCCCCGGCACATGCTGCGCGACAACCTCGTTCAACGCTTTGGCGTCGGGAACCGTCTGGCCGTCGAACTCGCTAATCACGTCGCCGGGATGAATCCCAGCCTTGTCCGCCGGCGATCCGATAATCACCGCCTTCACCTTCGCGCCCCAGACGTCGGGCGCCCACGCCGTCGTCACGCCGAAGTATGCGGGCCCCTGCGCGGAGTGAACGTCGGGATGCAGAAAATGGACTCGACTGATGCCGTTCACGCGGTGCACGATTTGTTTGATCTTGAGCGCCTCATCCAGGCTGTAAACTTCGCCGGCCAGGTACGCGTCGCCCATCTTCGAGACCGATACGCCGATGTCGGGAAAGGCGCGCAGCCTGAGCGCGTCCTTGACCCGCGCCTCGAGCTGGTCGGATTTGACGCTGCGCGCCGACGCCAGTTGGACATCGGTATCCGGGATCATGACCCAGGTCGATATCAGGTCCTCGGCGCTCATCGGCGCGGTAGTCTTCAAAGCAGCCGTCGCGACGCTCTGGGCCATCAAATTCGGCCGGCTATTGACGATCGGCACCCGCATTACCAGGACCGCGACCAACACCATCAGCGCCGTACCCATCGCGGTGAAGGCGTAGTCGCGGATGAGGGCATGGCGATTCGCGAGCACCGCGACCTCGATATCGCCGGCCTCGGCGTCGTCTTCGACCTCGACCGTCTCCGGCGCAGTCTCCGGAAAGTCTTCCGCGTAGGCTTGGTCGGCGGCCGCGAGACGTTCGAGTTCCTCAAGCGTGCGCGGAATGCCGTCGATCACCGCGACGAGATCTGCGCTCGCCGATATTCCGGCGTTCGCTTCGTCGCGCTGAACAAAGGCGTTCGCGCTGTCGTCTGCCGATTCGAGATCGCTCGCCGCGGTCTCCTCGCCCTCACCCCTCACCTCGGAGCTAACTTCGTCCCTCTTGCGCTTGAAGCTTCTGAGCGCCTCCTCAAGCGTCAAGCTGGTGCCTGTTGACTCGCCGCCGTTCTTACCCATTGCAGCACCGCCTTCCTCGTTGGATTAAGCACCCCCTCACATCATCGAGGCGCCAATACTACTCATAGCAGGGAGTTGCTACTCAGGCCAGCCATAGATCGACGAATTACCAACAGCCGCCGCACGACACTGCTGAGATTGTCTAACTAACGTTAGATTGCTTCGCTCACTGCGTCTTCGCGCTGGGTCGGCTTCGGCCGCGATTCCAGCGGCGTGTAGTGCCGTATCGGTTCGCCGATATAGACCTGGCGCGGCCGCGCGATCTTCTGCTCGGCATCGCGCACCATCTCCGCCCATTGCGCCATCCAGCCCGAGGTGCGCGGAATCGCGAACAGCACCGGGAACATCGTCATCGGGAAGCCCATCGCCTGGTAAATTATCCCCGAATAGAAATCGACGTTGGGATACAGCTTGTGCGAGATAAAGTAGTCGTCCTGCAGCGCGATTCGCTCGAGCTCGATCGCGATATCGATCAGCGGATTACGCCCCGTCACCTCGAACACCTGCGCCGCCATCTCTTTGAGAATCTTCGCGCGCGGATCGTAGTTCTTGTACACCCGATGGCCAAAGCCCATCAGCCGCCGCTCGCCCTCCTCCACCTTCCTGATCATCGCGGGAATATTCGACACCGAACCGATTTCCATGAGCATCCGGATTGCGGCTTCGTTGGCGCCGCCGTGCAGCGGGCCATAGAGCGCAGCTATCGCCGCGGCCGCGCACGCATAAGGATCGGGCTGCGAGCTGCCGACCGCGCGCATCGCGTTGGCTGAGCAGTTCTGCTCGTGATCGGCGTGCAGGATAAACAGCACGTCGAGCGCGCGCTCGAGCACCGGGTCCGGCTTGTACCTGAGCTCGGTCATCTTGAGCAGCATCGAGAGCAGATTGCCGGTGTAGCTGAGCTCATTGTCGGGGTAGACGTAGGGCAGTCCCTTGGTATGCCGGTAGGCGAACGCCGCCAGCGTCGGCATCTTGCCGATCAGCCGGCGCGTCTGCAGCCGGCGCGATTCGAGGTCATGAATATCGTTGGCGTCGGGATAAAAGGTCGACAGCGCGCCGACCGTGCCGAGCAGCATCCCCATCGGATGCGCGTCGTAGCGGAACCCTTCCATGAACTTCTTGATACTCTCGTGCACCATCGTGTGAATCTTGATGTTGTTCTCCCAGCGCCCGTAATGCTCCTGGTCCGGCAGCTCCCCCTTGACGATCAGGTACGCGGTCTCCAGGTAATTGCTCTTCGCCGCGAGCTCCTCGATCGGATATCCGCGATAGCGCAATATTCCCTTGTCGCCGTCGATAAACGTAATCCGGCTGCGGCAAGACGCGGTATTGGTAAACGCCGGGTCGTACGACATCAACCCAAAATCATCCTTCCCAACCTTGATCTGCCGCAAATCCGCCGCCCGAATGACGTCCCCCTCCTCGATCGGGATCTCGTACTTTTTCCCGTTCCGATTGTCGGTGATGCTCAGCGTATTGTTAGCCATCGACGTCGCCTCGACTTCCGTGTGATGTCTCCGTTCAACATATATACAGTATACAACATTTCATGTCCAAGCCCGCATCCATGCCAACCGGTCCCCCTTCCCGCGCGGGAAGGGGTTAGGGGTTAGGGGTTAGGTTCCCACGCATCGCGCGTGGCCGCCGCGCACCTCTTCCCCTCTCCCTGTTTGGAGACCTTTGCATAACCCTGCGATCTGTGATCAAAAGATGAGTGCGCAGGAGGCGCGGGGTGGATGAGGCGGGAAGAGAGCAGGCAGATGAGTATCGGGGACGCGATGGTGGCGCGGCGCAAGGGGCAGAACGAGCGGCTGGAGCGAATCAGCAAGCTGCTCAACTGGGGCCGCATCGAACGGCAGC